>NZ_JADYWS010000032.1:0-56505 GCF_015864715.1 Pseudoalteromonas sp. NZS71
TTTTCACCCAAATTTGTATGCTTATCAGCATAACATTTCTTTCTTAATGGGTGGCCAAAATTACTGTACCACTACAACCTTCTTGTGTTTGAATTGAAACATCAACGAACCCACTTTTATATGGGTTAGCGAATACACTAGAACTAACCAGAATTATTGCTCCGACAAATATTTTTTTCATGACACTTCCTTATGGTTTATAACGGGCCTATAGATTGGCTCGTTTTTTATTTGTTTTTATTGATAAACAAACCATAGCTGAGTTCCTATTTTGGTTCAATCTTTTACTGTATTTTACGTGGAATATTAAAAGAGTTTGGTGTTGTTTTAATTCACGTTTTGGAAGGAATTACTGGAAAATTCGGTGTGGGTGTTTTTTTACTCTGATGGGCAAAATATATTTGTTAAAATAAGCGATGCAGCAGAAAAAACCTAGCAGTTGAGGATCATCATAACGTTGGTAATATTCAGCTTTTATTTTAAAGGAAGTTAGGCTCAATGAAGCCGAGTTATTTACCATTTTTTAATAAAAATTGTTGTCGTCTATCGGGCTACCAATTACTACTTTCATCTTGTCAATACAGCTCAGACTTTTGCGTGATGCACTTTCATGGATGTAACCTAACTCACTGCTATCATTGATAATTGACGTAAAAGTCAGAATGGGTGTCATCCTAACTTTTAGCGTTTGCTGCCCACCTCAGCGCGTGTTGTTATATGCCGCTTTAAACTAACTATAAAGCAACTTCCATTTTAAAGTAAGAAACATCAGCCTTATAAAAACGTTCCCCGTATGGCTGCATGCCGAAACGCTGATAGAAACTTAAAGCTGATTCTCTAGCATCACACCAAAAAAAATTTACAACCGTATTATTAAGAGAGTGAAGAATAAACTTTAGCATTTGAGAGCCAATGCCTTGCCCTTGATAATCAGTTTTAGTAGCAAACTTACGTAGGCGAGCTTTATCTGATTTTATGTATACGGAGGCAACACAAACAAGCTCGTCATTAACAAAGGCACCAAAATGCATTGCGTCATGATCGTCAACAACATGGCAATATTCAGGAGGCTTGTTTGGCCAAAGAACACTTTGTCGAAGCGGGATTGTTTGCTCCCAGGAAATATTGCGAATTTCCATATGATTTTGCAGAGCCTGCATAGGCTTATAACGAGCCTGTAGATTAACTCGTTTTTTATTTGTTTTTATTGATAAACAAACCATAGCTGAGTTCCTATTTTGGTTCAATCTTTTACTGTATTTCACGTGGAATATAAAAAGAGTTAGCTGTTGTTTTAATTGGCGTTTTGGAAGCTATTACGGAAAAGTTTAGTGTGGTTTGGCTTTTTACTCTTTCTTTCATTGTAGTTCAGCTTTTTGCGTGACGCACCGTCACAAATAAAACCTAACCAACTGATATAAAATATTATTTATGTAAAGTTAGAATGAATTTCATCCTAACTCTTTAGCTTTTATTTAACTCTATTTTTGAAACGAAAAATACAATACCAGCAACAAGACCTACTATAGAAAATAAAAACAATTGTAAAAAGCTATATCCATAACCTATTAACGTAATTGAACCATTTTCGACCAATACCTTACCATTAATAATTGAGCTATCTAAACCTGAAGGGAAAACAAAAAAGAAAGAAACTAAGCAAGTAGATATAACTGAAGATTTGAGCACTGTATTTAGCGAATAATCACAACTTTTAGTGATAAATTTATAAATGGGAAATGCTGTTACTGGAACCAAAATTAGAACAACTATTAACGTACAAATAAATATACCAAAAGGAATAATAGTAAATTTCATTTCAATTGCCATTGGCGCTAAAAATGCAACAACTAAAGAGGCTAAAATAAAGCTAAATATTGTTCTCAACTCGAAACCTTCTTAGAAAGCTAACGCCTGCAATAACCGATTTGTGGCGCTCTTGTACTAATCCGGTTAATGGTTTTGTTATATAGCGTCACCGTCAAGTCCAAATTTTTTCCTGTTTAAAACTAGCGCTGCCAGCACAGTTACTCCTAGCACTGTACCAACAGGGAACATGAAGAGTAACAATGTTGAATATATTATTAGTGCCCAAAAAAGCCACTCAGTTCGATAGTTTAAGCCCACAACGGAAAATGTTAAAAAGCAAAGCGCAACTAAAAATAAGATGAACCCTGTTACTGTAGACAAAGCTGTTGATGACATTTCTTCTTGTGGTATTTTAGGTTCATTATTTCCAAACAGCGTTATCTCTTGAAATGAAGAGGACATAATTAAATACGAATCAACAATTCCCCAAAGTGGTGCCCAGAAAAGCAATAATCCCAAAACTGCGACGTATTTCCCTATAGTTTCCTTGTTCATCATCTCTTCTCACGTAGTGACATAACGCTTCATTAAGAAGCGAGTTTAGACTTGTTATATGTTTATTTACTCAACTATTTCTTTACCGAACTTATCCATTTTGCAATCACATTTTGGGCAAGTCCAGCCACCCCACATTAATTGCTGAATATTTTCGGGTATACGTAAAGCTGGCATTTTCTCATCGCACTTTGGACAGTAAACCTTATCTAAATTGATAGCCATTTTTGAACGTTCTGAATTCGACATGAACAACTTCCTTATTAAATTAAACTCTAAACTTGAAAAATATAACGCCCCAAGCAGGGGATTTTGTGAGCGCTTTTCAGCGAGTAAAATTCCCGCTGGCTTGGCTTGCTATATGCCATATTAATCACCGCCAGCTGTATAATCATGTGATGACCTAATATTTGGACCTTTACTCTTAGTAAACGGATCATCTTGACTCCGATGAAAGATCCATAAAGCTAGCGCCCCTACAAATGGTATGAGCCATACAATAAATATTTGCGCACCTTTTTGAAAGGTTTCCAAATCATCACGGCGCACCAAAAATATAGAAACAACTATATTGAGTAGCATCGCAATACCTACGACTAAGTACCAAATTTCAAATTCCATTTAAAAACTCCTTGGCATATAACAACTTATCGAACACCACTTTGGGAGGTTATAACACTCCAAAACGGCGTATATTACAGTGTTCAATAATTCCACTAAACGACCTTAATGTAAACAAGTTATTAATAATATTATAAAAATACCTTTGTTATTTTTCACCAAAACGGTGTTTAATAATGCTATTGGACAAAACAAAAATAGAGCTTTATTTATGTAGCTACCTTTACAACCATAAATAACATACGTACGAATACCAAACGCTACACAAAAGCTTATTGAGGCTTACTTATACAGGTTTAGCATTGTTATACGCTTTAATAGTTGGCGTTTAGCCTTATCTGGTGGAAAAACTCGATTATAAAACAGAGGTAAAAGTAATAGGAAAATTTTGGCTTTGTGCATTTAGCACATATGAGCTAAAGCATTGGCCAAATAAAGCGAGCCTTAACATATTAATGATACAGGCTCGCTGAGGTGCTTATGATTAAAACGAATGAGTGAGGTATTTACTTTACATCAAAGTTCACGTGGTCAAAGTATGGATTTCTCTCACGCGCTTTAAGTACACTAATTGTAGTGAGCAAATGAGTTGCAGCTCGCTATTTACGTTGACAACTATGCATTCGTCTCTATTAGCACTGCGTTTTGTGTCAGTTGCTACGCCACATACACCATCACCATTTTTTAATATAAGCTCAATGCTTAAATGGTGCATACAGGCAATTTCGATGTAGTCGTATTGGTTGCAACTGATCATGACGTCCTCTTTATTTAGCCGGTTTAAAAATCATTAAAAAAGCAATAACAACAAGGTTGGCTATATACCAAAGATCTTTAATTACAAACTGCCCTAAGCGCTCCAATAAAGTGGAAGAACTAAATGCATCGGTTGCGGTAATTAAGAATGTTTGGGTCATCATAAATACGCTTAAACATGCTAAGCCACTTACAATAATTAGCTTTTTATTATTTAAAAATAGCCCTAATCCCAATAACACAACAAATAATACATCAAACCCGCCAATCACGTTAGATGCACCTTGTACGCTAAATACCGTGTATAACCATGACATAAACGGTGAGGTTTCTACTAAACTTACAATGCCTTTTGCTTCAAACTCATAAAACTTCATGCCGCCAATCCACAATAAAACCATGGCAACCGGTATAAAGTTTAAAAGTACGTGTTGTTTGTCGGTAAGTTTGTCTTTATAAAATAAAAACAAATACAAAGGCACTACAGCAAAGTATTTAATTATGCCCTGCCCGCTACCAATGATTGGAAAGCCACCAAGTTGAGCCATCCAACGGTTACTGGCAAACAAGGTAAATAAAGCAACCAAACTTATAACTGCTGCAAGTAAAAGTGCTGGCGTAGGTTTCATTAGTTTAAAACGAGCGAGCACGGTGGCAAACGCTAAGGCAATCATAAATGAGCCACTAATTAAACCTAACGCAGATACAGACATTATCGAATCAAGGCCGTAAAAGCTAAATGTAGCCGTTAACGTATTAGGGTTTGCTCCTAACGCAAACGACAAGCCAAGTAACAAAAAGCTACTCGCTAATAAAAAAGTAATCACGTTGTTGGTTAATTTTAAGTTCATTGTATTTCCAAGTATTCGTTAAGACTTACAAAGACCTTGCTAGTCGATAAAACAATTCAAGCTAACTCTTAAAAATATAAGAGTTGATTAAGCACAACGTAAGCTCTCATAGGGTAATGTAATCAATCACTTTAGTTTATGGTTTATTACCTCTTTATTAATAAAATTAAATAAGTCTAATATTCATATGATGTGCGTCATTTTTTTTATTATAAAATGAAGTAGAATAACGTCGCCTTTTCAATACACAGAATGCATGCATTTCTAAAACTTAGGGACATTTTTAATGAAGGGTACTGATATTCGAGTTACCTCTGGACTGATTTCTATAGCCATTGTTTTACTACTTTGGTTTGCTGTACCGCCCCCGCAAGGTGTTACCGAAAACGCATGGCATTTGTTAGCTTTATTTATTGGTACTGTTGTTGCCATTATTGGTAAAGCAATGCCAATCGGCGCCATTGCTATTTTAGCTATTACCTCTGTTGCGTTAACTGGCGTAACTAATGACAGCCCATCTGGCGCTATTAAAGATGCATTAAGTGGCTTTTCTAATTCATTAATTTGGTTGATTGGTATTGCTATTATTATTTCTCGGGGTTTAGCTAAAACTGGTTTGGGAAATCGTATTGGCTATAATTTTATTTCTCTTTTTGGTAAAAAAACAGTTGGTATTGGTTACGCACTCGCACTTTCTGAACTTGTTATAGCGCCTGTAACGCCAAGTAATACCGCGCGAGGCGGCGCTATTATTCACCCAATAATGAAGTCGATAGCAACAAGCTTTGGCTCGTCCCCTGAGGAGGGTACATCTCGTAAAATTGGGCACTACCTTGCTTTAGTGAGCTACCATATAAACCCTATTACATCAGCTATGTTTATTACGGCGACTGCGCCAAACCCTCTAATTGTAAAGCTGATTGCTGATGCTACCGGTGCAAATATCAGTATTACTTGGAGTACATGGGCGCTGGCAGCGCTTGTTCCTGGTTTGCTATGTATTGCCCTTGTGCCTTTGGTTGTTTATGCCATTTACCCACCTGAAGTTAAAAGTACGCCCGACGCTAAAAAATATGCAGAATCTAAATTAACTGAAATGGGCCCAATGAGTTACGGCGAAAAAATAATGGTGGGTGTTTTTGCTATGCTGCTTGTTTTATGGGCCGGCGTACCCGCAATGATTTTAGGGGCTGACTACGCGGTTAACACAACCGCAGTGGCTTTTTTAGGTTTGTCGGTTTTATTAGTGACTGGTGTATTAAGCTGGGACGATGTACTTAAAGAAAAGTCTGCGTGGGATACCGTTGTTTGGTTTTCAGCATTAGTAATGATGGCCACTTTTTTAAATAAACTAGGTTTGGTAACGTGGTTTTCAACACTTGTTGAGAGCAATATTGCGCAACTGGGCTTTGACTGGATTGTATCGGCCATTATATTGGTAGCTGTGTATTTTTACGCTCATTACTTTTTTGCCAGTACCACAGCACATATTACTGCTATGTTTGCCGCATTTTACGCCGCAGGTTTGGCGCTTGGCGCTCCGCCTTTATTTTTAGGTTTACTGTTAGCTGGCGCTTCATCACTCATGATGTCGTTAACGCATTACGCAACAGGCACCTCTCCCATAGTGTTTGGCTCAGGCTATGTATCGTTAAAAGACTGGTGGGTAATGGGCCTTATAATGAGCGTTATTAATTTAAGTGTATGGGGAATTATTGGCGGGCTTTGGTGGAAAGCACTTGGGTATTGGTAGTATTGCCTTTGTTAGCTTGGCTTACACATTTAATACTGCGCACTTATTTTGGTTCGTTCTACAAATATAAACATTAAGGCTGTTGCAAGGGAGCACTATGGTTTTTAAATTTATAAAGGCAGCATATTCAGACCGAGACTACTTATTAAGCCTCAGAAAACTGACTATGGTTGAACACTTAGAAAATGCCGGGTTATTTTTAATACCAATTCGCTTAATTAAGTGATCTATTTTGAGGCTGGAAAAACGTGTTGATAGCTAGGCAAAAAATTCGCTATTTAGTTGTTCTAAATGAGCATTTTTTAACGCAGGTAGCGACACGTTTAGCCCCGCAAAATGATTAAGTATTATTGCGGATTGGTATAACTGAGCAACAGCATGTTTTAAGGCTTGATGACCAATATGACTGCTCCCATCTTATAGTTATAAATGAGGTACCAATTGGTGCTTTAAAATACCAAACGCACGCTCAACACGTTGAAATAATGCAATTACAAATACATCCACTGCATCAAAATAAAGGGTATGGGAAAGCGGTTATTGAACAAGTTATTACAAGTGCGCAGTCAAAACCGATTAAACTCACAGTACTTAAAAACAACCCAGCATTAGAACTTTATAAGCGGCTGGGTTTTACTATAACGGATGAGGATATTTACGAATACCACATGCAAACGCGGGCTACTCGTAGCTAAGATTAGTCGCTTTGATCTCTGAAGTCTTTTTTTCTGAAAATAGTTAAATGCCAACCCCAATGCAAAGAGCCTAATCTTAAAAAAATAGTCGTGAAAAATGAGCCTAAAATACACCAAATGTAATCTACATTAAGGCTAAATAAAGCAGCATAAACTGCACCACCCGCTAAACACGCAGAGGCGTAAGGTTCGCTGCGCATAACAGTTGGTACCTCACGGCAAATTACGTCACGTATTAAACCACCAAATATACCTGTAGTAATGCCCATGGTAATTGCGACCACCATGCCAGAGCCATTAATGAGTGCTTTTTCTATCCCCATAATATTAAATAGCGCCATACCAACAGCGTCTACTAATAAAAAGTAGTAATTATTAACACGCGGTAAGTATCGAATAAATGCAATTGTTGCTATAACAGCCCCATAGGTTGAATATAAATACTCCGGGGTAGCAATCCAAAATACCGGTTTGTTTAAAAGTATATCTCTGAGGGTACCGCCCCCTAATGCTGTAACGGTTGCCACCACTACTACGCCAAAGCCACTAATGTTTTTTTCATACCCAAGCAATGCCCCTGCAACAGCAAAAAATGCGACACCGAGTAACCCTAGTACCATAAAGTATTCAGCAGTCATGGTAATTCCTTTTTAAAGTTTATTAGGAGTTGTATCAACTTACGTGCCAAAAAAGTGAGTAAACACAAATGAATTTATAATTTAAGTGATTGAAATTTATAAACTTATTTCGTGTTTTAAAATGCATTAGCTATGTGATATTTAGAGAAGGCTTAACAAGAGTAATTATTTTAATTATGGGTAGTTTTTACACGTTAAAGCACAGAGAGGTTTTGTTACAGAGTTGCAGTCGAGCACTTTCAAATCTTAAGCAAAAATTAAATGAGCAATAAAGCTATTACCAATATCACAAAAATAATAGGCAATATTGTATGTTGCCAGTTTTGCTCTTTATTTTGATTATAGAGTGTTTGCATTGAGCTTTTATCATTATCGGTAAAACTATGCTGGCACTGCTTACAGCTTTGGGCTTTTATGCTCACCCAGGTACCACATTTAATACATGCGTAACGCCTTGACAGTTTATCAAACTCGTTTGTTTTTATAAACATTCTCATGTATCACCTCATTGATTTTCGCTGCGGTAAGAAAACCAATGAATAATATATATGTTGAATAACAAATTAAAGAAGCCGCTAGTGCTAAAATTAGCTGTGTGTTGTATTTCATAATCATCCTTAGTTACTAGTCAAAAAAAATCGGTAAGGTTTTTTTAATTATATTAACAATTTAGTGAAATACGCCATTTTGTAACTTTTGCTAATCAAACTTAAATCCAGGTCATTTTTTTTGCCTAGGCAAAGCTGCCATAATTAATATCCTGATTAATCTACATAACTCACTTTTGTTCCCGCTAAATGATCATGTAAACATCGTTTATCTTTTCCAAATATAAATAATGGATTAACAAAACCAGCTATAAACTGACCTACCGAAGGGACAAGTGATAATAGTTGCATAGAAAGCATGCGTTTAAAGTAAATTGTAGTAAAGCTTGCTTGTGTACCGTCTAAATTTTCAATACGGATAGACATTAAAGATTTACCAATTGTTTGTCCGCGTTGGTACATAAGGTAACCATGAAGCACTAACGTGCTTAATATGCCATAACCTAGCAAACCTGCAGATAAAGTAAGTGTTGGTTGGCTTAAATTATCAAACCCTACGAGCATGAATACAGGTATAAAACAAACAACACCTAAAACGCCATCAACAATAGCAGCCACTAGCCTATCTGAGCGCGTTGCTTTTTCTCCTGCTACTTTTGATACAATATTTTCAGATGGGCTCTGTGTTTCTCGCGTTTTAATTAAGTCGTCTATTTCTTTTGCTCGATCTGGGTAGGCTTCGCGATCTATAGCTCTCGCTGATGAGTAAAGCTCATCTAAAGTGTAGGTAGAAAAATCTATTTCAGAGTCCATGAAAAAATCCATATAGCGTTATTAAAAAGTAATCTAACACAACTAATTTAAGCTATTCAATTATTTAAGATTATCAAATAAAAAAGCTACTAAAAAGTAGCCTTTAATTATTAATTAAATACCATTCAATTTGCTGTTAAAAATGCCATTTAACTAGCAAGTTTGGATTATGTTCGGTTTGACCATCTACACCAAATTTATTTTTCCAATAAACATACTCAATACCAACATCAAGACGAGTGGTATCGAAGCCGAGCATAGGTGCAATATTGTATTTAATCTGTGAGGTAAAGTTAAAGCCGCCTTCACTTTTACCAAACATTGTGTCGGTGCTATCTACAATATCTAAAAAGCCATCGTATCTAAAGTTACCTTTGTTATAGCCCCACGTGACTGTTATTTGGTTATTATCTTCACGTTGAATGCCTATATCATCTTGAAAACGACGATAATAAGCCACATTAAAATATTGAAAGCCAGGTACATCAAGTGATACACCGCCCCCTAATAAATAGTTATTTTGATTCGTATCTCCCGAGCCATACTCTGTTTGTAGGCCTAAAAACACCTCTTTAACAAAGCTGTTTTGTGGCTTGTAAAGGGTTGGGTTTATGTTTAACTCACCGTACACTTCATCAGGATTACTTAGTCTATCCATAAAAAAGAACGTACTACCCCAAGTATGTCCCGACGCATGTTCTATAGTAACAACACTTCTATCGTCTTCCTCCCCTGAAAATGGCTCTAGGTAGTCGGCCCCTTTCATTGCGGTAATACTAAAATCAGACCAAAGCTCTTTAGCCGAAACACCTGTTGAGCACATTGTAATTGCAGTTATAAGTGCTAGTTTTTTTATTGTTTTAGTGTTCATTTTAATTCCTTTATTTTTATGAATCTTAGTTTAGTTAAGATGATCCGTACTTGCTGAGTAATTTTCTGGTAGTACCAACGTCATTATTATTGCGGTGATACCCGACACCGTCACTGCGCTACCGAATATGGCAGTAACCAACTTAGGTGCGTTTGTAAACAACTCTGGTACAAAACTAACACCTAGCCCTAGTCCCAAACTCACCGCAATAATAAGTAAGCTTCTGCGATTTATTTTTTCGCTGGCTAGTATTTTGACCCCTGCGGCTGCTACGGTGCCAAACATTACAAGCGTTGCACCGCCCAAAACGGGTTTAGGTATATTTTGTAATACAGCGCCAATCACAGGAAACAAACCAAGGATGATTAAAATACCGCCGATCCACAGGCCTATGTACCTGCTGGCAACACCTGTTAGCTGAATAACCCCGTTGTTTTGACTAAAAGTAGTATTTGGAAAAGTGTTAAATAAGGCCGCAATCATCGAGTTAACGCCATCACCTAGAATACCACCGCGTATGCGTGCTAAGTAAGTAGGCCCTCTAACAGGTAACTTAGAAACAGCACAATTGGCAGTAATATCGCCTGTCGATTCAATTGCAGTAATAAGGTATAAAAAGCCAAAGGCTATAAGCGCACCAAAATCTACACTAAAACCGTACTTAAACGGTATTGGCATGGCGATTAAATCAAACTCGCCGACTTCAAATTTGGCTATTCCTAATATAACGGCCAGTATCCAACCTACTATCATGGCTACAACCACGGCAGTTAGCCTTACCCATTGATTTTTACTTGCATTAAGCAGCACCACTAAAGCAACAACCGAAAAACCAACAATTAGGTTACTTGGTGAGGCAAACTCGTCAGGCTTATTAGTTAATAGCCACTGGCCGCCGCCTATGTCGGTCATACCCACTTTTATAAGGTAGACGCCTATAGTGGTAATAACCACGCCGGTAACAACAGGCTTAATTACTTTGCCGAGTTTTTCTATAAAAAAACTAATAAATATCTCTACAAAGGCCGCTAAAAAACACACAGCAAAAATAGTAGCGAGTACTTCATCGTTATTGCCACCCGTAGCTTTAACAGTAAAGCCTGTGGCCAAAATAGTGCCTAAAAAAGCAAAACTGGTGCCTTGCACACATATAAGTCCAGAACCAACAGGCCCTACTCTGCGCGCTTGTATAAACGTACCAACACCCGATACAAACAACGCCATACTAATTAAATATGGTATTTCAGCAGCTAGGCCAAGCACCCCACCAATAATAAGTGTGGGTGTAATAATGCCTACAAAGCTTGCGAGTACGTGCTGTAGTGCAGCAAAAAATGATTCAGTTAGCCCTGGTTTATCATCTACCGCGTAAATTATGTCTTCTGAAATAGCTTCTTGGTTTGACATGGTCAATATCCTTTTAGCGCTTAAACTTGGGCAAGGTATTAACGCCCAGCCCTATTTTAATTCAAATACGTCTGCGTTTATTTAAGCTGCCCTTCTACGCCTTCAACGTAAAAGTCCATGCCGAGTAAGGTCTTATCATCAATAGTCTGCCCAGCTTTTGTAACCAGCTCACCTTGCTGATTTTTTATTGGCCCAGTAAATGGATGAAACTCGCCATTAGCAATTTTTGCACTAAGTGCGTCTATTTCAGCTACAACATTGGCAGGAATATCTTTACTCAGTGGTGCTAAGCGCGTCATGCCAGTGTCTATCCCTTTCCATATATCTTGCGATTGCCATTTATCGTCAAGTACTTGCTGTACGCGCTCTGCATAAAATTCATCCCAGTGATGAACCGCTGCCGTTAAATGCGCTTTTTTACCGTATCCGCTCATATCTGAGTGGTAGCCAATAGCGTAAATACCAGCGGCTTGCGCAGCTTGCAGTGGTGCAGGCGAATCAGTATGTTGGGTAATAATATCAACGCCTTGATCTATTAGGCTATCGGCAGCTTCGCGCTCTTTACCCGGATCAAACCAGCTATTAACCCACACTACTTTTACTTTTGCATTAGGCTTTACTGAGCGCAAGCCAAGCGTAAATGCATTTATACCGCGTATTACCTCCGGAATAGGAAACGCAGCAATATAACCAATGCTGTCGGTTTTACTCATGTGCCCTGCAATAACACCTGTTAGGTAGCGTCCTTCGTAAATGCGATCAAAGTAAGTGCTTACGTTTTTTGCGCGTTTATAACCTGTAGCATGCTCAAACTTTACATTAGGAAATCGTTTAGCCACTTTAAGTGTTGGGTTCATGTAGCCAAACGACGTGGTAAATATTAAATCGTGCCCGCTTTTAGCCAGTTGCGTAATAACACGCTCTGCATCGGCCCCTTCTGGTACGCTTTCGACAAAAGTGGTTTCTATTTTGTCGCCAAACTTTTCTTCTAGGTAGTGGCGGCTAGAGTCATGTGTATAAGTCCAACCAGCTTCACCTATGGGGCTTACATATACAAAGCCAACTTTTACGCTATCTTTTGCAATAGCTGATGCGCTTATGCCTAAGCTCAATGCAACCCCGAGTGCCGTTATAAGTTTTTTCATTGTTATTCTCCGTGTTATATTTTTAATATCCTGTTGAAGCAGGTGATTTACCTTATTGATTTTGTAATTAATTTAATGACCCTTGTGCCAAGGCTTACCTAGCCACATGGGTTCGTACATTTTTAATTTTTGTTTATTTTTACTGAGCATAATCAGTACGATAAGCGTTGCACCATAAGGCAACATGGCCAGTAAGTTAGACTCCACAGCCCACCCAAAAGCCTGTGCCACTAAGTGCATAATGCTGGCAAAGCCAAATAAATAAGCGCCAAGCATTACGCGCTCAATACGCCAGCTTGCAAACACCACTAAAGCAAGGGCTATCCAACCTCGCCCTGCCGTCATGTTTTGAGTCCAAAGTGGTGTATAAGCCAACGATAAATATGCGCCCGCAATGCCAGCCAGTGCGCCGCCAAACATAACGGCTAAATAACGTGTACGCATTACAGGTAATCCTAAGTTATTACCCACACTTGGGTTTTCGCCAATAGCTCGTACTGCAAGGCCTGCTCTGTGGTATTTAAAAAACAAATACGCACCAAACACTAAACCCCAACTTAAATACACAATGGCGTCTTGCGAAAATAGCGCTTTGCCTAAAACCGGAATATGCTCAAACCCTGCAATTGATAAAGTAGGTAACGCGTTAATGGTTTTTCCTTCATAGTCGGCCCCTAAAAATGCCGAAAGGCCTGTACCAAAAATAGTCAGCGCTAAACCTGCCGCTACTTGGCTAGCATTTAAATTAAGTGCTACAAAAGCAAAAATAAGTGAGGCCATAACCCCGACCAAAGCTGCTACCGTAAAACCAATAAATAGGTTGTCGCATTGGTACATAGTTATAAACCCTGCCACTGCGCCAAGTAGCATCATGCCTTCTTGCCCTAAATTTAAGGTGCCGCTTTTTTCGCATACCATTTCACCCAGCGCCACCAGCAATAAGGGGGTGCCTGTACGAATAGTGGCGTATAAAATATTAGTAATTACATCTAATTCCATGATTTAAGACTCCTGTGCAATATGTATTGGCTGCGCTTTTTGTTGTTTAAATGGCAGCGAAAATCTAAGGCGATAAGTAATAAGCACATCGCACGAGAGTAAATAAAACAGCATTAACCCCTGAAAAATACCGGTTATAGCGTTAGGTAATCCCATGTTAATTTGCGCAAGTTCACCTCCCATATAAATAAGCCCCATTAATAAGCCCGCAAACGTAATTCCTACTGGGTGGAGTCGCCCTAAAAAAGCAACAATAATGGCGGCATAGCCATAACCGGGTGATATTTGCGGAACCAACTGCCCAATAGGCCCAGCTACTTCTCCCGCTCCAGCAAGCCCCGCCAAGCCCCCGCTAATAACTAGCACTCCGGCAATTAATAATGCTCGCTTGTAACCCGCCATTTTGGCCGCGGATGCATCAAGCCCAAGTACTTGTATTTGAAAACCTATAAAGGTTTTACTAATAAAAACCCATGTGGCGCATAGCGCTAATAACGCAAACGCCAGGCCTAAGTGCAATCGAGTACCGTCGAATAAAACAGGTAATAACGTACTATCGCCAAACAATGCACTTTCAGGAAAGTTATAACCGTGAGGATCTTTGAGTGGCCCATGAACAGCCCACAGCAATACATTTACTGCTATGTAGTTGAGCATTATGGTGACTAAAATTTCATTGGTGTTTAAACGCAGCTTCATAAAAGCAGCAAGCCCCGCCCACAACATCCCACCTGCAATACCAGCGAGTAATGTAAGTGGCATTGCAAAAGCACTTGTTGAATCAACAAAGTTAACGGCTACAGCACTTGCACATACACCACCAATAAGCAGTTGCCCTTCTGCGCCTATATTCCAAACCGATGCTCTATAACAAAGCGCTAAGCCATAGGCGCATAGCAAAATAGGAATGGTCATTACAAGTAGCTCAGTTACACCATACCAATCGGCAACAGGTGCTATAAGCAATGTATACAGGGCATTTAGAGGATCATGCCCTAATAAGGCAAACACCACGTAACCGGTTATTAATGTGAGTAAAATAGCTAAAACAGGAGAGAGATAACTCCAAGCCGGTGAGCGTTCAACACGTGGTTCTAACTTAATCATGCGAGTGCCCCTTGTGGTGTGTGTACTTTAGGCTGGTTATTAAAAACATCGCTAAAGTCGCCAGCCATCCACTGCCCTAACTGCACAAGCGGTACGGTATCGGTATTTAAAATAGGAGACAGTTTGCCATCACAAATTGCGCCAATGCGGTCGCAAATTTTATAAAGTTCATCTAAATCTTCTGAAATAACGAGTACCGCACACCCTTCGTCGCGAAGCTTTAAAATAGCTTCATGTATCGCCACTTGTGCGCCTATATCTACTCCCCAAGTAGGGTGCGACATAACGAGTAGTTTTGGGCTTTGCTCTACCTCCCGACCAATAATAAATTTTTGTAAATTACCGCCCGAAAGACTTGCTGCATGAGTGCGAAAACTTGGCGTTTTAACCTTGTATTTTGTAATGATTTTATTAGCAAACTCAGTAATTTTTTGTTTTACTAAAAAGCCATTTTTAACCAGCCCATTATCAAAACTAGTAAGCAGTGCATTTTGTGCTAAATCCATAGTGGGCACGGCTCCCCGCCCAAGCCTGTCCTCTGGCACACATGCAAGCCCAAGGCGGCGCCTTTTTAGCGGGCACAGTGCATCAACAACGGTATTTTTAAATTTGATGGCGCTGCTACTAGCTTGAATTTGCTCCCCCGAAAGCACTTTTAATAACTCTTCTTGTCCGTTGCCAGCAACACCCGCAATCCCCACTATTTCGCCTTGCTGTACTGCAAAGTTAATATTTTTAAGGGGTGTTTCAAATAACGCTTGTGCGGCGGTGGTTAGATTATTAACGGTTAAAAAATCCGCAGCCCCCAAAGCTCTGCGAGTTTGGTTACTGATTGGCGTGTTGTCGCCTACCATCAGCCTGGCAATTGACTCACTAGTTTCGTTTTTAGGAATACAATGCCCGCTTACTTTCCCGCCTCTCAAAATGGTCGCACTGTCACATAACTCAATCACTTCGTGCAGTTTATGGCTAATAAACAGCACAGAGCAGCCTTCTTTTTTAAGTGACTTTAGGGTTTTAAATAATGCATCGACTTCTTGTGGAGTCAGTACTGAAGTGGGTTCGTCTAAAATAAGTAACTGAATATCTAATAATAAGCATCTAACAATTTCTACTCGTTGGCGCTCGCCAGTTGAAAGTGTTGATACCAGTCTATGGGGGTCTAATGGCATACCATAACGTGTTGATGTTTTTGTAATTCGACCCGCAAGCGTGCTGCTATGCCCTGCTAAATCACCTAACGCTAGTTCAATATTTTGGGCGACCGTAAGTGTTTCAAATAACGAAAAATGCTGAAACACCATTCCAATGCCTAAATCACGCGCATCAGCAGGCTCTTTTATATTCATTATACGGCCGTTGAAAAACATGTCCCCTTGGTCAGGTTTAACCACACCATAAAGCATTTTCATTAATGTGCTTTTACCTGCACCGTTTTCACCTAATAAGGCATGCACTTCACCATGCTTAATTTTTAAGGTTACGTCATTATTGGCTATACATCCGGGATACTGCTTTGTCATTCCCTGCATAGTAAGGCGGTATTTATTATTCATTATTAGGGCCTATTTGTACTTAATGAGCAATTTAGCCTACTCAAAACATCAACTGACCAACCGGTCAACAATGGCATGGTAACTGCAATATACTTACCAAGATGAAAAAGTATTTTTCTTACCCGTGCGCAAACAACAAGAAAAAACATACGCCAAGCCTTTATGTATCAGGGCTTTATAAAAATTAAGGAGGTCTGTGTGATTCAATTTTTATTAAATAACACGCCAATTGAAGTACAAGAATGTTCGCCAAGTCTCACCATTTTGGACTGGCTTCGCACCAAAAAAGGGAAAGTGGGCACCAAAGAAGGATGTGCAACTGGCGACTGTGGTGCGTGCACAATTTTAGTGGGTGAAGAGCGTATAAATGCAAACGGGCAAACTAGTTGGCAATACAAAACAATGAACAGCTGTTTATTGTTATTAGGTAATGCGCATGCAAAACATATAGTAACGGTAGAGGCTGTGACTACTGGCTTATACCCAAACTTAACCGATTTACACCCCGTACAACGTGCACTGGTGGAGTGCCATGGTTCGCAATGTGGTTTTTGCACGCCCGGTATAATAATGAGTTTGTTGGCTCTTTATATTAATGAGCCAACGTACCCTGGTAAAAAAGCGGTTATTCATGCACTTGGCGGTAACTTATGCCGTTGTACAGGTTATAGCCCTATATTACTTGCAGCCGAAAAAGCCTATAGCTATGAGCGTAAAGCTGAACCTTACTCAGCAATGGCCGCTCAATTTAAAGCATCACTTAATACGCAATATGATGACGATATTCCATTTTTAAAAAATGGTCCTCGCAAATTTTACTTACCACAAACTGCCCAACAACTTGTTGAGCTAAAAGCGCTTTATCCTTATGCACATTTAGTTGCTGGTGGCACCGACTTTGCCATTGAGCTTAGCCAAAACATGCTCTTACCAGATGTAATTATCTCCCTTAGCCAAGTAAAGGAGCTTTGCACCTTGGCAGATAATAACGGTGAGCTACACATTGGTGCAGCACTACCTTATAGCCAATTTGTTGAGGTATTTTATAACCATTACCCAGAGTCAAAAGAGCTATTTGAACGCTTAGGATCAAGCCAAGTACGTAACAGCGGCACACTCGGTGGCAGCATAGGGAATGCCTCTCCGATTGGCGATCCAGCTCCCCTTTTAATCGCTCTTAATGCATCAATGGATTTATTAAGCAGCGCTGGTACGCGCACTATTAAAGTTGCCGACTACTTTATTGATTACAAAAAAACAGTGCTTAAAAGCGATGAAGTAATAAGTAAGTTCACCATCCCAAAGCGCCCAGAGTCGCTAAAACTGGCGTGTCATAAAATATCAAAACGCTTTGAAGACGATATATCTACCGTGTGTTTGGTACTTGCTATAGAGCATTCACAAAACATGATTACTCAAGCCCGCTGCGCTATGGGCGGTATGGCTGCTATTCCTAAGCGCGCGCAGCATATTGAGCAAAAGCTGATATCTCAATCATTACAAGTAAGTAGCTTTATAGATGCAGCAACGGCTATTAACGATGACTTTACACCCATGAGCGATGTAAGAAGCAGTGCACATTATCGCACTACGGTAAGCAAAAACTTATTACAACGCATTGGTATTGAGTTTTGTGAGCCGCAAGCACGCAACAATAACAACATTGCCATTACGAGGATCTCACATGCGTCACTTTGAAATGGATAAACTAAAAGCGCAAGGTGGTAGCGTTGGGCAATCGAAATATCACGAAAGCGCTATTAAACAAGTTTGTGGCAGTGCAAATTTTGCTGACGATAATCCTGAGCCTTACGGCTGCCTGCATGCCTACCCAGTGCTCGCCCCTGTTACAAGTGGCTTTATTAAATCAATTGATACAAGTCTCGCACTGGCAGTTGAAGGCGTTAAACGTATTTTATCGGCGGAAGATGTACCGGGTAAATTAGATATTGGCCCGGTATTTCCTGGTGATGTATTACTCACTAGCCATGAGATTCAATACCACGGGCAACCTGTATTAATTGTCGTTGCCGACAGCTACGCCATAGCGCGTCGCGCTGCACGCTTAGTGGTTATTGAGTGCGAGCAAACTACACCCATACTTGATATTAAAGAAGCCATTAGCAAAGAGCACTGGGTAAGGCCGCCCCATTCACTTAACCGTGGTAACAGCGAAAACGCCATTAATAACGCAGCCCACCAGCTTAAAGGCGAAATAAGCATAGGCGGGCAAGAACACTTTTATTTAGAAGGCCAAATAGCGCTGGCGCAACCTGATAACGACGGGGGCATTCATGTTCAGTGCTCTACGCAACACCCTACTGAGGTGCAGCACTTAGTTGCTAAAATTTTAAAAAAGCCATTTAGCTTTGTAAACGTAGAAACCCGGCGTATGGGCGGTGCTTTTGGCGGCAAAGAAACCCAAGGCGCACCATGGGCATGCCTTGCAGCTCTTGCGGTTTACCACCTTGGCTGCGCAGTAAAAATGCGCCTAGCCCGCAGCGACGATTTTAAATTAACCGGTAAGCGCCACCCTTTTTATAATCAATACCATGTTGGTTTTGATGAAAATGGCTTAATAAAAGGTGCCGACATTACCGTAAATGGGTTTTGTGGCTACTCGCCAGATTTATCTGATGCAATTGTAGACCGAGCCATGTTTCATGCCGATAACGCCTACTACTACCCAGCCGCCACAATTAAGGGTAATCGCTGTAAAGTAAATACCGTAAGCCATACCGCATTTAGAGGATTTGGTGGCCCGCAAGGAATGATTATGGGCGAGCTAATAATGGACGATATAGCCGCCAAATTAGGTAAAGATCCGCTTGAAATTAGAAAACTCAATTTATATAAAAAAGGCCGCGATACCACGCCGTACCATCAAACCGTAGAGCAACATATTTTAAAAGATATGATTGCTCAGCTTGAGGTGTCGGGTGATTACTGGGCACGTAAAGAGGCTATTAAAGCATTTAACGTATCGTCACCTATTATAAAAAAAGGCCTTGCGATGACGCCGGTTAAATACGGTATTTCGTTTACGGTACAACATTTAAACCAAGCTGGTGCACTCGTACATGTATATAGCGATGGCTCTATACATTTAAACCACGGCGGCACCGAAATGGGCCAAGGGCTAAACACCAAAATTGCGCAAATTGTGGCCCATGGCTTTGGGGTCGATTTTAACGCGGTAAGTATTAGTGCTACGCGTACCGACAAAGTGCCAAACACCTCGCCAACAGCTGCCTCAAGTGGTACCGACTTAAACGGCATGGCGGCGCTAAATGCAGTAAACACAATAAAAGAGCGCTTAATTAATTTTATTACCGAGCACTTTGAAGTAGACAGCAACACTGTTGTATTTAAAGATAACCTCATTACTTTTAGTAAAGGGGGAATTAGCTTTAGCGAACTTGCAAACCTTGCTTACATGAATCGTATATCGCTTTCATCTACCGGTTATTACGCCACACCAAAAATTCATTACGACAGAGCCAAAGGCGAAGGCCGGCCATTTTTTTACTACGCTCACGGCGTAGCACTCAGCGAAGTAGAAGTAGATACCCTAACCGGCGAAAACACGGTAACCCGCGTTGATATACTGCACGATGTAGGCAGTTCAATTAATCCAGCACTTGATATAGGGCAAATTGAAGGTGCCTTTGTGCAAGGCATGGGCTGGCTAACAACCGAAGACTTACAATGGAATGATAAAGGCCAGCTTGCAAGCTTTGGCCCAGCCAACTACAAAATACCAGCCATTGGCGATACCCCTGCCGAATTTAACGTCAATCTTTATAACTCAGCAAATCCAGAAACCACCGTGTTTAGATCAAAAGCCGTAGGCGAGCCGCCATTTATGTTGGCCTTTAGTGTATGGAGCGCTATTCGTAATGCAATAAGCAGTGTGGCTGATTGCAAATACACCGCCCCACTGGATACACCTGCAACCCCAGAGCGAGTATTGAGTGCAATTGAGCAAACCGCGAGCTGGTTTAAGGAGCATCAACATGACTAATTTAAATGAGTCGTTTCAGGGTTTTCATACGCAAAATTGGGCGCAGGCTATAAACGAGCACGAACAAAGCGGCACTAACTATGTAATTGCCACGGTACTTGGCACCAATGGCTCAACCCCACGCGGCACAGGCTCTAAAATGGTAATAAGCGGCGAGCATATTTACGACACCCTTGGCGGCGGCCATCTTGAGTACGTAGTAATAGAAAAAGCCCGCGAACTACTTGCCAAAGGCGAAGCCGCCCAAGTAATAGAGCAATTTAACCTAGGTGCAAATTTAGGCCAGTGCTGCGGCGGCGCTGCCACCGTTATGCTTGAATGCATGCAATGCAAGCGCTTTACCCTCGACATTTATGGCGCAGGCCACGTAGCACAGGCGCTTGTTGGTATATTGGCACAGCTGCCTATGCGCATACGCTGGATAGATAGCCGCGTCGATGTATTCCCACAAGCTATTCCAAATAACGTAGTAAAAGTGGTTGATGAAGAGCCAACAGAGCAAGTAAAACGTGCGCCTAAAGCTAATAACTACTTAATACTTACCCATAACCACCAGCTCGACTTTGCACTCACCCAAGCCATTATTAAACGCGCTGATGCCAATTGGCTGGGCGTTATTGGCTCTGACACTAAAGCAAAACGTTTTAAGCAACGCCTAGCCCATCGCGATTTTACAGCCGATCAAATACAACAAGTGACCTGCCCTGTTGGGCTTAAAAACATTACGGGCAAATTACCAATGGAAGTGGCTATTTCGATTAGTGGACAGCTAATTGGCCTTTATCAGGCTATGCAAAGCCAAGCGCCAAAACGCCAAGGCTTGCAATGGCGCACACTAAAAAATGCCTTAATTAGCACCACGCAGGAGGAAATAGACGCATGAGCAGTTTACAAATAAATACGCTAAATGATGCACAAGCAAAACAAGCACTTGAGCATTGCTGCGCGGCCCCTAACTGGGTGGCGGGCATGGTAAAAGCAATACCATTTAAAAGTGCTCAGCAGCTGTTTGAATGCGCAAAAAGCATATGGGATAGCCTTGGCGAGAGCGACTATTTAGCTGCCTTTGAAGGCCACCCGCAAATAGGCGACTTATCAACCCTTAGCAAAAAATACGCTGCCACCGCACAAAAAGCGGGGCATGAACAATCAGGTATGAGCAAAGCAAACGAAACCGTACTTACCAAAATGATTGCCCTTAATAAAGAGTACCTGAACAAGTTTGGCTTTATTTTTATAGTGTGCGCCACCGGTAAAACAGCCGACCAAATGCTTGAACTCATAGAGCAGCGCATACACAACACCCGCAGTACAGAGCTAAATATAGCCGCAAGCGAACAAGCCAAAATAACAAAAATAAGATTGGAGTCACTGCTATGAATAAAGGTATGAACAAAAGCCCTATAACCACCCATATACTTGATACCAGCACCGGAAAACCTGCGGCAAACGTTGCTGTTAAGCTATTTAAACTTACAAATAACGAATGGGTACAACTAACCCAAGGCACAACCGATACCGATGGGCGAATTACCGGCTGGCTAAATACAGAAGTAGAATTTGCAACCTATAAGCTAGTATTTGATTTAGATAGTTATTACCAAAATCAACCTACCCCTGCGTTTTACCCAGAGGCGCAAATAACGTTTAGATTACAAGATACTAAACATCATCATATCCCATTGTTGCTTAGCCCGTATGGCTACTCTACATACAGAGGTAGCTAACTATGAGCACACAGAACAATAATAACTTAACAGTAGTTTGTGCTGATATACTCGACTTTGTTGACGACCCTGCCATTGCTGGCGAAAGCGCCCATCGTTTTTTTGAAAAAGGCGCATTAGTTATCAAGCACGGCAAAGTAGTTAAACTTGGTTACGAGTACGACATACTGCCAACAATTGATAAATCAGCGCGTGTTATCCGCCACGATGGCAAACTCGTTATGCCAGGTATGATAGACACCCACATACACTTACCACAAACCGAAATGGTGGGTGCGTACGGCGAGCAACTGCTAAGTTGGCTAACCGAGTATGCGTTTCCGACAGAGAAAAAGTTTACGTGTAAGCATTATTCAAAAGAGATCTCTAATCGATTTTTAGACGAGCTGCTGCGCAACGGCACAACCACTGCTCTTGTATTTGGCACTGTGCACCCGCAATCGGTTGATGCATTTTTTAAAGAATCACAAAAACGCAATTTACGCATGATTGCCGGTAAAGTAATGATGGATCGTAACTGCCCTGGCGACTTATCTGATTGCGCGCAAACAAGCTATGACGAATCTAAAGCCCTAATAAAAAAATGGCACAATGTTGACAGGCTAAGCTACGCAGTTACGCCGCGTTTTGCCCCCACATCAACCCCAGAACAATTACAAAAATGCACTCAGTTACTTGAAGAATACCCAGACACCTACCTGCACACCCATCTATCAGAAAACAAAGACGAGTGCGAATGGGTAAAAGGGCTATTTCCAGAAGCCGAAGATTACTTAGGCGTGTACGAGCAAGCAAAAATGGTACGTAAACGCTCAGTATTTGCCCATAGTATTCATTTATCTGAGCGCGAGCTTTGCTGCCTTGCCGATAACAATGCGGCAATATCGCACTGCCCTACCTCAAACCTATTTTTAGGATCAGGACTTTTAAATTTAAAAGCCTGTGAAGAGCACGGCATAAACGTAGGCATGGGTACCGATGTAGGCGCAGGAACAAGCTTTTCTATGCTACAAACAGGTAACGAAGCGTACAAAATTCAGCAATTACAAGGTCAAAAGTTTTCAGCATTTAAAGGGCTGTATTTAGCGACTTTAGGCGGTGCACGCGCACTTGATTTAGAAGGGACAATTGGTAATTTTGAAGCCGGTTGTGAAGCCGATTTTATTGTAATGGATTGTTCAGCAACCCCATTTTTAAAATTTAGAATACAGCATGCCAAAACCCTGCATGAAAAACTGTTTGCAATGATGATGTTAGGCGACGACCGCTGCGTTGAGCAAACCTACATTATGGGTAAAAGTGTGTATAAGCGCGATGATAACAATCAATTTTCAGACACCCGCTCACCGGTATTAGAAGAGGCTTAAACTATGGAAAACTATTTTTTTGAGCTTGCTCATCTAGTACTGCGTTATTTTCATGTTATTGCTGGTATAGCTTGGATTGGTGCCTCTTTTTACTTTGCTTGGCTTGATAACAACCTACAAACACCACCGCAGTGGAAAATAGATAAAGGCATAAAAGGCGATTTATGGGCTGTGCATGGCGGTGGCTTTTACGAAGTGGCTAAGTATCAAAATGGCCCTGAACAAATGCCCCACACCCTGCATTGGTTTAAGTGGGAAGCCTACACAACGTGGATCACCGGTATATTACTATTTAGCCTACTTTATTATGTTGGCGCCGATGTGTATTTAATTGATAACAGCAAAAGTGAGCTAAGTAAATTTGCAGCTATTGGCGCATCCCTTGGTTTTATTGGCTTAGGCTATGGTGTTTATCGTTTATTATGTAAAACCCCGCTCGTTGAAAACGGTAAAGCGTTTATTGCTGTGGTTATTGGTTTATTAGCTCTGTGGACTTATGGGGTTGATCAACTATTTAGCGACCGCGCTGTGTATATTCATGTAGGTGCGCTTATTGGCACGTGTATGGTTGGTAATGTGTATCACATTATTATGCCAGGGCAACGCTATATGGTAAGTGAAGTAGAAGCTGGTAGAATCCCTGACTCAACGCCAGGTTTAAAGGCAAAGCTGTGTTCTATTCATAATAACTACGCCACGTTACCTGTGGTATTTATTATGCTTAGCAATCACTTTCCTTACACGTATAGCCACAACTTTGGCTGGCTTATTTTAATTACGCTGTTTGGTATTGGTATGTGGATACGCCATTACTTTAACTTAAAACATCAAGGCGTTAATAAACCTTCAGTACTTATAAGTGGTATTGCAGCATTTTTTGCCCTTATGCTAGCAATAGCACCTTGGCCCAGTACACCAAATGCAGGCGAAAGCGCGCCTTTACAAGCAAGTATTACCGACGCACAAGCGTGGGATATAATCAGCAAACACTGTACGCAGTGCCACAGTGAAACACCTACCTCTGAGCTTTTTCAAACAGCGCCACTTGGCTTTAAACTTGATTCAATTGAACAGGTAAAAAAGTCGCAAGTACTTGTGCATACCCGCGCCGTAATAACCAAAGATATGCCTCTGGCTAATATGACCAAGATGACAGACACAGAGCGCGAAGCGCTCGGGTCTTGGCTCGCAGCGCTTAAAAAGGAGCAATAAAATGAGCGAGCAATTTAAAAACTACCCGCGCGATTTAATTGGTTATGGCCCACATGCGCCTCATGCAAATTGGCCCAATAAAGCACGTATTGCCGTGCAAGTGGTATTAAATTACGAAGAAGGCGGCGAAAACTGTGTATTACATGGTGATGCAGCCGCTGAAACGTTTTTATCAGAAATAGTCAGTGCTCCCCATGTAGAAGACCGCCATATCAGCATGGAGTCTATTTACGAATATGGCTCGCGCGCGGGCGTGTGGAGGTTACTGCGTTTATTTAAAAAATACGATATACCGGTCACCATTTTTGCGGTTGCCATGGCCCTTGAGCGCCACCCCGATGTAGCTAAAGCCTTTGTTGAAGCCGGTCACGAAATTGCAAGCCATGGCCTGCGCTGGATTAACTATCAAAATATAGATAAGCAAACTGAACGCGAGCACATGCAAAAAGCCATTGAGATTATTCAAACGCTTACGGGTAAAAAGCCCAAAGGCTGGTATACCGGCCGAACTAGCCCAAATACCGCAGCCCTTGTGGCGGAAAATGGCACGTTTTTATATGACGCCGACGATTACAGCGACGATTTGCCCTTTTACAGTATTAAAGAAGGTAAGCCACAACTCATTGTGCCCTACACGCTTGATGTAAACGACATGCGCTTTGCTGCCGTACAGGGTTTTAATGCCGGCGATCAGTTTTTTAATTACTTAAAAGATGCATTCGATACGCTATACGAGGAAGGCGACCCAGAAGGTGAAAACGCCCCAAAAATGATGTCGATAGGTTTGCATTGCCGCTTAATTGGCAGACCAGGAAGAGTAAAGGCATTGGCACGGTTTTTAAAATATGCCCGCTCTCATGAGCAGGTATGGTTTGCCACGAGAGAGCAAATAGCCGAGCACTGGCTTAAAACCCACCCGTATAAAAAAGCATAGTTATACTCCATTCAAAATAAATTCTAATTGCTTATTATACCATCGTAAAACATAAAAAAGCCCAGCAATGCTGGGCTTAAATTACTTTAGGAGTAGTGAAATTTATTCAAAAGAAACGGTGATGATATTCGAACACACATTTTCTGTTACACATAATTGGTAATCGTACGATGGTAATGTAGCTCCACGCACGTAATCACGGTAGCGTCCGTTATCTGCAGTGGTATCAACTAACTCACCATTACGGTAAACGCTTAATGACTCTGCACCCACTTCTTCCCAGCTAAGTTCTACACGCATCGTACCTAGGCGTGTTTTGTTAGCGCGTTTTAAGTTCAGTTCAAGGGTCACGTCACTTACAACAACGGTTTGGGTAAATGTATCTGTATTACCTTCACTGTCAGTAACAGTTAGTTCTACATCGTAACTACCCGATTGCGCATATGCATGCATAGGGCTTGAATCTGTTGATGTAGCGCCATCGCCAAAGCTCCAGCTCCACTGTGTAATGTCGTTATTGGCATCATTGCTTGTATCTACAAACGAGGCTGTTAAACCTTGCGTATCAACAGTAAAGCCTGCACGTGGCGGTTGTGCACTTACTTCGCCTATAGCGCTAAGCGTAAGTGACCAGCCATTAATATTACCTGTGTCTGCACCCGCTGTATCCACAGCATTTAACGTCCAGTCGCCTGTTGCTACTTCACTGTTAAATACGCTTGATGTAAATGTTTTAACAATATCATCTTCGCTGCCACCTTCATTACTCTGTAAAGTTACCTCAGAGCCTTGTGGTGAAATTAGCGTAAGGACTATATCGCCAGACCAAGTATGCGTAATATTTACATCAACAGAAGTACCAAAAACAGTTAAATCATCTGAAATTGTAATTACCGAATTAGCACCTTGTGGATCATTATCAGGAATCGCCACATTTTCTTCGCTAGTATAGGTGTAGTCATTTAAACCAGCAGGTTGAAGCATTAAGCTTACTGTTTTTTCTTTAACGATATCATCTGATGTTGCTGTAACAGTAAACTCATAATTACCCCATGGCGTATTTCCATTGGTCTCAACACTAAGCTGTACTGTTTCGCCAGGGCTTGCAGTTAGCTCTGATAAATATGCACCAGTAAGGCTAGATTCTAGTTCAAGCGTTACTTCACCATCCCACTGAGCAATAGAACCAATTTCAAACGTATAAGTTGCAGACTCACCAACTGTTATTTGTTGTGACGCTGGCGTCACAGACATTTTAAAGCTTGGCGTTGGATCGGCATCTAATAACGCCTGATTTGCGTTTAGGCGCGTGCCCGCAAGCGTTTTACCTTGAAGTGCAGCATTAGCGTCACCGCTACTCATTAGTAACGCTTTAAGCTCTGATGTTGTTAAATCAGGGTTTACTGACAACACAAGAGCAGCAACACCGGCAACATGAGGTGTTGCCATTGAAGTACCTGAGTAATTTGCATAGCCATTACCCGGAACTGTTGACAAAATACCAGAGCCTGGTGCTCCCATGTCAACACTTGTCGCGCCCCATTGTGAAAAGTCTGATAAGTTATCATTGCTATCAGTACTGGCAATTGCTAATACACTCTCGTGTTCATAACTTGATGGATAGTGAGGGTTTGCATCATTATCAACTTCGTCATTACCAGCAGCAGCAACAAATAATATGTCAGCTTGCTCACTAACAGTCATAGCATCCGCTAACGCTTGGCTATAACCGCCACCGCCCCAGCTATTGTTTAAAACACGTAAGTTTACACCTGAGTTTTTAAGATTAACCATATAGTCGATACATTTTATTGCATCTGATGTTGAACCATTACCAGCGGCATCTAAAAACTTACAACCAACAATAGAAACTTCATGGTTTACACCCACAACACCTGTAGAATTATTACCGCTTGCACCAATAGTGCCTGATACGTGGGTACCGTGACCTTGGTCATCCATTGGGTCGCCAGCATCCGTAATTGCATTAATACCGTGAATGTCGTCTATGTAACCATTGCCGTCATTATCAATACCATCGCCTGCAATTTCACCAGTGTTAACCCACGCATTGTCAGCTAAATCAGGGTGACTGTAGTCAACACCAGTATCAATAACACCAACTACAACATCGCGACTACCAATTGAGATTTCCCATGCTTCTGGGGCATCAATATCTGCATCGGCAATGCCGCCTGTTTGCCCTTCATTATTTAGGCCCCAAAGTTCATCAAAACGTGGATCGTTAGGTGTATTGGCAGCAATACTAACGCGGTAATCTGGCTCAACATATTCAATTGCTTGATGAGACTTTAAACGCTCAATAGCTTCTTTAGTACTCATGCCAGATACTTTAAATTTAGCAAGGCGACCTGAGAATAATGATGTGAAGTTATCATCAACTTCATCATTATTTAAATCTGTAATTTTTGCTTTAACCAAGCTTCGTGCTTGTTTACGCATTTGAGGTGTTGCATTTTTTTTATATTTAACAATAACAGAGTCACTACTTGCAGCTGCTTGTGGAAGAGCTCCTGCATCAGGTAATTTAGCCGAAGCCAAACAAGGTAGTAAAGCAAGCGTAATAATAGATAATTTTGTTTTCATTGTTCTATCCATAGTTGGGTTAGCTTAGAAGCACTAAGCGGGTTTGTTCACTATTTCAAGTACAAGGGATCACGTGGCAAGTTATAAGCAAACTAGTAAATACGATATTTGACAAGTTAAAAAGTTAAAAAGAATTAAAAATCATAAATTTTGACCAGTTTGGCTATAAAAAAAACACTAAACACAGTCATTTTAATGAACTGCCTCATTACAACCTTACCCATTATAGGGTCAAACTTTTTTACTGCTTTTTCTTACTATTATATTAAAACCCACCAGTTACACACATAATCCAATGATAATAAAAGGTTAATTATTTGGTAAAAAATGATGATTTAAGAAAATGAAATAGGGGAATACAGTTAATGGGTGATTATGAATTTGAGCTTAAACTTTGTTAGTTCAATATTTATGACAAATTAAAACTTAATTATTTATAGTCACATATTACGCTTCACCTATTTCTAAAGTTACGCAAGCGGATCACAAAAAATATATCGGCACGGCATGCTGAAACAACAAATACCTTATTAAAACCTATAACATTTAGGGTATTTGATTTTAATATTTCAAGGAGAAAATAATGAAGTTGAATAAATCACTTTTAAGTTGTGCTGTTGCAATAGCAATGGGTACCAGCTTTGCCTCATATGCAGATACCGACAACAAATCAGCATCAAACTCAGAACTTAGTACAAAAATATCTATACTTAGCACCGCTAATTCAATGACATTGGCGCAATCGCAAAATAATAACACCGCGATTTTAATGCAAGAGGGAGATAGTAATACTATTGAGGTTTCGACTACTGGAAACGAGAACACAACAGAAGTTACTCAATTACAATCAGGTAATTATGTTGGCGTAACAACAATTGGTGACAACAACGAGCAAGTATATGCCCAAGATGGCGTTGCTAACGGTGTAATTACCGAAGTTACTGGTAATAATAATTACCTAAATGTTTTGCAAAGTGGCCAAGGCTTCTTTGTAAACAATGAAGCTGTCAACATGATTGTTGGTGACGACAATATCGTTGATGTAGAGCAAGGCACTGGTGGTCATTGGTTTTACAACTTAGATATGAAAGGTAATGGTAACGAAATCAGTTCATTACAAACAGGTGAGTGGCATGAAGCTGAATTAACCTCTGTAATGGGCGATCAGAATAGCCTGAGTCTTGAGCAAAACGGTTACTGGAATACTTTTAAGGTGAGTTCTTTACAAGGCAACGATAACGAGCTTGATATTGAACAAGACGGCGATCGTAATACTGTTACCTTCACTGATATTTTAGGCGATGCAAATGAGCTTTCAATTGAACAAGAAGGCAATACTAACGCAGTAACATTTGTAGCTGTATTAGGCGATGAAAACGAAATTGATTTAGACCAAGAAGGTTCTTTAAATACTATCGAATCAAACTTATTCGAAGGTCAAAACAACGAAGTTACAGTAACTCAGGTTGATTTAAGCAACTCAACAACTGTTGATATTATTGGTGACGATAATGAATTAACGGCTACACAAGTTGGCTTATTAAATGATGCTTACATGGGCGTTTTAGGTACAGATAACGAATTTATGATTAACCAAGTAGGTGAATCAAATTCAGCGCACGTTGTTAACTTTAATGGGTCTGAAAATGACGTTAACGTTATCCAGTCTGGCCAAGAAAACACTGCTGTTGTTGAGTCTTCATACCCTGATATATCTTTAACATCAAACGACAACGATATCGATATTATGCAAAATGGTTCTCAAAATGAAGCCATGGTTACACTTGCTGGTATTCTAGATAGCAACATGAACCAAATTGACCTAGCTCAAACAGGTGAAATGAACGTAGTTGATATGATGGTTGAAGGTAATGGCCACAGCATTGATATTTCACAAACTGGCGAAGGTAACTGGGTAGTTGGAATGGATCAACCTGCATTTTTAGTAGGTGGTGAAAACGTTTCGTTTAGTGTAACTCAAATGGGTAACGATAACATTGTTGAAGGCGCCGTAATTGGTTTCAACAGCACTGTTTCAGTGACCCAAATTGGTGACGGTAACGTGACTTCTATTACTCAAATGTAATTATTGAGGTTGGGGAGAGCAACTCTCCCCATTTAGTTATGCATAATAATAAAAACCATTACCAAGTATTATTACTTTCGCTTTCTCTGTTATTAATGCCCGTATCTTATGCCGCTGAAGAGTTGGAGATTGACGGCCTACTACTTGATAGGAGTATTAGCCGCTTTGGTCATCAGTTCTATTTTGAGTTTTCTAATTACTGGCGAGATCTCCCTTCAACTGCAGGTTTTAACATTGAAATTAAAGAAACGGTCATTCCAAAAGCAGGCACAAAGCTGTCGTTAATAATGAATAACCAACTTGTTTACGCAACTTACTTAGGTAGACGACTAGAGCCTTTAAATGAGCGTGTGGAGCAGGCTGTTTATACAGTGATAGATGCAATGGCTCGCGAAAACATGGCAGTGTCAACACCCGATATGGCTAAAGATGGATGGTAAAATGAAAAATATAGCCCTTATAATAATAACAACATTAAGCTTTTCAGCAGCAGCAACTGAAATAATTTACACCCCAATTAACCCAAGCTTTGGTGGTAACCCACTCAATGCAAATATGCTGTTGAGTAAAGCCCAAGCTCAAAACAAGCATAAAGCACCGGTAATAGAAAAAGGTTACGCTGAACAATTTCAAGAAACTCTAGAGCGCACCTATTTAAATCGTATGGTAAGAGAAATTACCGATATGGCATTTGGTGAGGACATAGAAGATAGCCTTTTCAATCAAGACTCCATATTTATGAGTGGCGATTATCAAATTGAAGTAATAACCAGCACAACTGATTCTATTACAGTAAGAATAACAAATATAATTGATGACACCGTGGTGATCATTGAAGTACCGAGGTTTGGATAATGTATAAACTACTAATAACAATAATACTAATAGGATTGAGCGGTTGTGCGAGCCTAGGGAATTTAATCCCACCATCGCAACAAAAAGCAGTTAGTTTAGAACCAACCGAATTATTCGCAGATCTGAAAAACTTACCTAAACCGGTCGGGAGTATTCCTGTATCAGTGTACTCATTTAGAGATCAAACAGGTCAATATAAGCCACAAACTAACGTTAGCTCATTTTCGACTGCCGTTACTCAAGGTGCTAACTCAATACTCATACAAGCATTACATGAATCTGATTGGTTTACGCCGGTAGAGCGTGAAGGTTTACAAAACATTTTAACTGAGCGAAAAATTATTCGTGCAGGCCAAGCCGATAATCCTAACCAAGCTGATTTACCTCCACTAACAACCGCTAAAATCATTTTAGAGGGCGGTATCATAAGCTACGACACTAATGTAAAAACAGGTGGTTTGGGTATGGAATACTTTGGTATAGGCGCATCAGAGCTTTACCGTGAAGATGCTATTTCAATATACTTACGCGCTGTTGATGTTCGTACTGGACAAGTACTACTGAGTGTAGCCACCAGCAAAAAAGTACTTAGCCAAGAAATGCGTGCAGGCTTTTTTAGATACGTAAGCTACAAACGACTAGCAGAAGCAGAAGCAGGCTTTAGCGATAATGAACCTATGAGTATTTGTGTTACCCAAGCAATAGAAAAAGCACTCACAGATCTCATAACAAAAGGTATTGATAAAGGCTTATGGGCTAAAAAATCGGCGTAAACTAATTTCCTTAATTAACTAAAGGCTACATATTGTAGCCTTTATAGGTTGTGTGGTTAGTGAGTTGAAAGTACTTCGCTAACCCAACTCTTATAAAAAATCTAGAGGATAAGGTTTTTACTTAAATAACTTAAATAACGTCTTGGTGGCTTTACTCTTATTTAGCCATTGGTAATAAAACAGAAACGTAACGCTGAGCCCAATTCGCAAGCTCTACCCTGTTACGTGAGTTAGTTTTTTTAAACGCACTGTACAAATGTGTTTTTACAGTGTGGTCGCTAATATTGAGCTTATCAGCAATTGTATTGTTACTCGCACCTTGTGCAATTAAATGAATAACGGACTTTTCTCGCTTTGTTAAATGATCGTAGTCGTCTTGCTTTAATTCAATGTCGTCATGTAGGTTATTAAATGACGATGCCACGGCTAAAATGTCGTTAAAAGCTTTTGAAATTACTTTACGCGTAAACCAAAGCTCGCCAGTATCAACACGAACTAACCCTTTAAAAATATCTTCTGGCGCATCAGATTTATAAAAAACACCATTAAAATGGTTAAGCAATAAGTTTTGCTCGCACACATCTTCTTTATCAACATTAAAGATAACAACACTATAGTGTTTAGCTAAACAAATAAGGTCTGCGGGAATGAGATCTTGCCATTTGCTTTTAGCACCATCGATTAAAAACAAATCATAATTTGTGCGCTGCTCAGCTTTAGGAATAACTTCGTCCATTTTAATATCACCAAACAAAGCTTGTAATGTTCTTAAAATAGCGGTGTAGTTGTGTGAATGAAAAGATGATTGAAACGTTGTTTTTACAAATACTGAATTTTTATGGGGCATAAATTTCGTCCTTGAAACATTTACACTACATTACCTAAATCAAATACAACTTACAATGAGATTTTGGTATTAAAATAAAGCTACCGCTTCTCACCCTAAAACAGATAAAAACCTTTTAAATCAATACATAACCTACATTACCTTTGTTTTTACAATTACTTTTGTAAGATAAATAACAGATCGGATTAGTAGTTTAGTAATTTATAAAATCGAGTCGTTACGCCATTAGTCCAACCAAAACCCTGCTGTACTTGATATTCACCACCACTGGCTAAAACCGCTGGTGTGCACACATTGTATTTTTCGAGTAAGCACTTATTTACTGCAAAATTTTGCTCAACCATATTTACCCAATTTTGCATTATATGTGTACTCAATTGAGTAATACCGTAGTTATTAAGCCCTTTTACCGCAAGCCATTGGAGTGGAGCCCAACCATTTGGACTATCCCACTGCTGAGGCGTTTGAGTAATAGTTGTAACAATACCACCCTTTTTTAAAAATTCATTGGCTAATATTGTAGCTACCTTGATTGCTTGCTCATTACTGGCTAAATTAACAAATAAAGCAGTAGTTGCCGCTGCACTAAGTATTGGAGATTGAGCCGTTGTACGGCAGTTATAATCAACAAAAAAACCGGTTGGTTCATTCCAAAGGTAAGCATTAATAAGCGCCTTGCGATTGCTGGCAAGTAATTGGTAATGCTCTGCTTGTTCACTATTGCCGAGCAATTGAAAGAATTTGCTTAATTGATTCTCTAAGTTATACATAAGGCAGTTTAAATCTATAGGAACAATATCAGTTGTTTGAATAGAGCTTAGTAAATTAGACTCACCAAGCCAACGAGAACTAAAGTCCCAACCCGACTCACATGCAGCGCGAATATTACGATAAAAATCAGATTTTTTCTCCTTCGCCAACCCTTCCGCTAGCGCTAAATCTTCACGCAATGACTCTGCTCTTGGCTCACTTACATCGTCCCAATAACGATTTAAAACACCACCACAAGGCATTCTTACTACCCGCTTTGAGCCCAATAAATCACTCGAAAGCAACTGCGCGTCTTGCATCCAAAATATATATTCTTTTTCAAGTGCTGCAACACACATAGCAAGCCATTGCGTATTGAGTGATTTGCTATGCGTATGTTCCCATAATAACTCGACCATGAGTGCTAAAACCGGTGGCTGCGAGCGTGATAAATAATAGCGACGGTTACCATTTGGAATACAACCATAATCGTTAATTAAATCGACAAAGTTAAGTAGCATATCTTCAACTACATCACCTTTATCTGCATCGATTAAGCCCAATGCTGTAAAATAACTATCCCAATAGTAAATCTCTTGAAAGCGCCCGCCAGGCACAATATAGCTGTGCTTTAGTGCTAGTAATGAATCTTGCTTCGGGGTATCCGCCTCTCTTCTAAGGCCACTCCATAACGAGTCTATATAATGTTTAACCGATGACGTATCAGCCTCAGTGCCCATTGCTAGCACTGGGGAAGTAATAAAGTGTGCGTTTACAAACTCACTAAGCTGCGTATTAGTTAAAGGCGCTAATTGTTCATAGCTTTTACATGCACTTTGCCAATTAACACGCGCAATTGCATCTGCGAATGTTTTACAGTCGCTAAATACATGCTGCATTTGAACATCTTTAAATAATTGGCTGTCAAAAAAACTCATAACTTTCCTTACTGTTAAGCTGTCGTTGCGTGTTGTGAGATAGCGTCGGTTCGTTTTTTGAAAAAAATCACGCTAATAAAAATCAAACTAATGGGAACCAAAGAAAGGTAAAACGCATGCTGGCCACTAAAGTGCTCAAATACATAACCAGTTATTATTGAGCCTGTTGTTCCACCAAGTGCTGAAAAAACTACAATTAAGCCAGTCATAGCGGCATGACGATGTTTTTCAAGAGCGCTGAGCATAACTGAGTTAAGTACCGGATAAATAGGCGCCATGAAAAAACCAATTAACGGTAAAATAAATGCAGCAAGTGGTGCATCAAATAAGCTAATTACTGTATTTTCAGTAACATTCTCAGTAAGCGGTAGGGTAATAAGTATGAGGCCGGCCATCGCAATTAAACAACTGCTCAATACAACAAACCAGTGAATGTGTTTAAGTACTTGCCCTGCTACTAAGCGCCCAAATGCAAGTGCCGCAGCAAAAATACTGGCCAGCTGAATACTAATAGCTATAGGAAGTTTTAAAACTTCATTATTGAATGTGGGTAGCCAAGTACCTACGCCCTGCTCAATTAATACGTATAAAAAAGCACTAATTATAAATATGAGTACCAACGGTTGATATGTTAGCTTAAGCATGGCGATAAAATCGAACCAACAGGAGCGTTTAGTTTTACTTATAATGGCGGGCTTTATAGGCGCAGCAATTACGCTCGCTATAACGATTAGGGCCAGAGCTGCTAGCAAGTAATAAACGTTGAGCCACGCGGTTGAATCGTTTGGATCTATAAAAGCAGTAAAAATCCAATAGCCACTTAACACACCAACCATGAAAATGCCCTCAATGGTGTTTAACAATGAAGAGTGGCTATTTGCATCATCTGTCACTTGGCCGATAATAGAGTAAACCGACACTTTAACCACAGCAAAGCCACAACCAATGGCGGCAAATAAAATTTTAAACGTATAAAAGTCACTAATTAAAGCCGTACTTACACAAGCAAGGGCAACAACAGTAAGTGCCCCAAGCATAGCCAGTTTATAGCCTAGGCGAGGAATAAACGAAGCCACTACAAATGACATTATCGCAATGGATAAATCTTTAAACCCCTCAAGCACTGAAGCTTCTGTTTTACTTACCCCAAGGGTATTTATTGCCTGCAAAATAACGGTGCCCACGCTATTTAACAAAATAGCGAAAATAAAGTAACTTGCTGCAATTGCCAGTGTGACTTTTGTTTTACTCATAATTGCCCTCGCTTTACAGCGTTATTTAAACGCTATAACGACCTTTATTGTATGCCCATAACGAGTGCATACACAGTGTGTGTTTATATCAGTGAGGTTTGAGTTTAGTTTAGAATAGCCCTCAATGCAATCGTTTGCATTTTAAATTTAACATTAACTCAACATGATTTATAAACTATCTTTTACTTGATTGGCGGGTAATCAGTTCAATATCAATTACTTGTGATTCAACTTTTTCACCAGCTAGTTGCTGCATCAACTTTTGAACTAATAGCGTGGCTGCGTACTGTGTGTTTTGTCGGATAGTTGATAATGAAGGGTGGCTAATGTCGGCCATAGCAATATCATCAAAACCTACTAGAGCGACATCATTAGGAATGCTTACATAACGCTCTTTTAAGGCTTTCATGGCACCTAAGGCAACCATATCACTACATGCAACTATAGCATCAAAATAAAGGCCTTTTTCACGCAGTAATTGGTTAATTGATTGATACGCTGAGCTACTTGTAATATCAATAGATACAACATGTTGCTCTAATTTATGGGATGCTAATGCGGCAGAGTACCCTCTATGACGCTCACTAATTTCACCATGTTCTGGGTCGCCTAAAAATACAATGTTTTTAGCTCCGTGCTCTATTAAATGCGTTGTTGCTTGCAAGCCTCCCAAGTAATTGTCACTTCCTACAATGGGGTAGTTGCTAGGTGTTTTAGGGTCTCCCCATACCACCAGCGGAATACCTGCGTTAGCTGCATTTTCTATATTGGTTTGGTTTTTACCTTGACCTACAACAATAATACCGTCTGCACGGCGGCTATTAATAAAATAATTAGCCCAATCGTCTTGCGCCATGATTGAATTAGATAGTAAAAGCTCTAACCCTTGCTGATTAAGTGCAAGATTAATTTCGCTCACTACTTTAAGTAAAAACGGATCGCTAATCGACTGCTCTGTTTGTTCGTCAAGGTTAATTATAACCGCAACTACATTGGTTTTTTGTGTCCGCAACCGACTTGCAGCCGTATTAAGACTAAAATTATGCTCTTTAGCTAAGCGCTGAAGTTTATCGCGGGTTTCTTGCTTAATTAGCGGATTATCATTAAGCGCACGCGAAACTGTAGAGGTAGACACGCCTGCTAGTTTCGCTAAATCAGTTAATTTAATTTTTTTGTTATTCATGATCTTCCTAAATAGTCGCTTACCACTGATCAATACAATTATCTAACTCGCTGACAATATAGCATTATTATTTTTTGCTGGCGCGAACAACGACCCAAAAAGTGTTTAACATATAAATAAGCTCAATAAATAAACTATATAAATTCATAAATAATTTACAAATAAATATTGCAAACGTTTGCATTTATCTCTAAGGTTTCAATATACACAGCCTATTTACAATGATTTTTAGTAAAAAGACTGCAGTAATACACTGTTTAATACACTAAAAACGGGATCACACACATGAAAATCAGTAAAGCAAAAAGTACACTAGCGTGTGCCATTACTTTAGCGCTTAGCACTCAATGCGCATTTGCTGCAGAGCAAGCACAAGAAAAACAAAAAGTTGAGCGTATTGTAGTATCAGGAACACCCACAGGTGTTGGAATAAGAAAAATAGATGCTAGCTATGCGGTAACTAATATCGATAGTGAACAAATTATTAAATTGTCTCCAAAAAGCACCGCTGACTTATTTAAAGCAATACCTGGAGTTTGGGTAGAAAGCTCAGGTGGTGAGTCAGGTGCGAATGTATTTGTTCGTGGTTTTCCTGGCGGTGGGGATGCCCCATTTTTAACGCTAAGTATTGAAGGTTCACCAATTTACCCAGCATCAACCTTATCGTTTTTAGAGAACTCATCAATGTTTCGTGTTGATGAAACCATTGAGACAGTAGAAGCCCTGCGTGGTGGACCTAATCCTGTTTTATCTAACGGACAACCAGGATTAACAACCAATTTTAGATTAAAACGTGGTGGCGAAGAAACAGAAGGCTTATTTAAATACACAACTTCTGATTACGACTTACAGCGAGTTGATGCTGTGATGAGTGGTGAAATTACTGACGATTTATACTTTATGGTTGGCGGTTACGTAAAAAGCTCACCGGGTATTCGTGATGCGGGCTTTACTTCTGAAAAGGGGAGCCAATTTACAATCAACATTACTAAAGATTTAGATAACGGTGAGCTTAACTTTTATACCCGCCAAACAGACGATCACGGTGCATGGTACTTACCAACACCCCTTAATGTTGATGGTATTGACGCAGAATATACGCAACTTGGTACGCTAAATCGTCAAGCAACAATATTTACAGGCCCCGATGCACAAGCACTTGATATTGACCTAGGTGATGGCAGAGGGTGGGACGGCCATGTTTCGGGCGGTAGTATTAAGCTAGAGCTAAAAGGTGGTTGGCATTTTTCAGATCGCTTTAACATTACCAAAGGCGATGCAAATACCTACGGTTTAGTACCTAGTGGCTCAGCAACAACGGTTGGAGCAGTTGCTGATAACGGCCAAACTGCATTTGGAGCAGTTACAAACACTGAATACGCAAGCGATACCCCAGTCCAACAACTTGGTCGATGGGTAGTACTTAAAGAAATCAGCTCATTTACTAATGATTTAGCTTTTTCGAAAAAATTTGGCGACCTATCAACAACCTTTGGATATTACACTGCAAGTACTTCAGCAAAAGATTGGTGGAGCTTAGGTAACACTGCATACCATGTACTTGAATCAGGTGGCGAAGCATTGGCTGGGATTGAATGTAATCAAAACACCGATGGTTGTGATTTTAACTACGACATAAGCTCAACAGGTGATGCGCGCACTAACGCGTTTTATGTCACCGGTGAATACAAATTTGCTGATGCGTTTACACTTGATGTTGGCGTACGTCAAGAAAACCACGAAGTAGAATACAGTGTAGATGAGGGCCTTGACGGTATTATTACTAAAACCGTTAGCTATGATGAAAGTAAAACATCGTGGACTACAGGGTTAAACTATTCAATTAATGATGATATGGGTGTGTTTGCCCGTGTTAACCGTGGTTATAAAATGCCTTACTTTGATGACTTTAGAGATAACTTTGATGCTTACGAAGGCGGCGAAAAGCTTATTAAAGAAATAACTCAAGGCGAGCTTGGCTATAAGTTAATTACTGAATCAACCGACTTTTATGCAACCGTATTTGTAAATGAAGTTAAAGGCGACACATTTGTAAGACGACCTGGCGTACCAGCAGAAATTTTAACAAACGAAGCATACGGTATAGAGCTTGATTACAACTTTAATCATGATTCTGGTTTTTCTGTTAATTTAAATACGACATTACAAGATGCTGAAATTACAGAGAGCCCAACAAACGATGGTAACCAGTCGCAGCGCCAACCAAAATGGCAAGTACGTATAACGCCAAGTTACGATTTTGAGCTACAAGGTATGTATGCAACTTTATACGGTACGCTTTCAGCGGTTGATGATCGCTTTGGCAATAACGAAAACACTGTAACACTCGACGGCTACGAAAAAGTTGATTTAGGTTTAATATTAGAACCAATGGAGGGCATCAAGCTTCAAGTAGCAATAGATAACTTAACGGATGAGCAAGGCATTACAGAAGGTGATCCACGTAATGCTGATGCACCAAATGGTCGTTACATTATGCCTCGTACAACGCGCTTTAGTGTAAGTTACGCGTTTTAAATAAAATACAATATAAAGGGAGCATTCGCTCCCTTTCACTTTAATTAACCTAAACAAATGAATTTAAAGGCTACTCAATATTCGCTTTTAATTTATTTAACGCATCAACCGAAAAACCTCGATCATAAAAATATAAAATTTCGCCGCTGCTATTTATAAGTACCACACGAGAGTTATTTGGGCTTTGATTACCTGTAAACTTTTGAACTGTCTCGCCATCTTTATAAATAGTGATTACCCCACCCCATAATTCTTTAGGGATGCCTTTGCGCATACCGCTGTCTATAAATGTGCTAAACATACGTGGTGCCATGCCGGCAATGGTTGGTAGTTCGTATGTAGGGAGCGTTACGCCCGCCATATCTAAACCAATTAACCAACGGTCTATATCAAACTGGCTGTCTTGCTTGTACCCAATGAGCAGTAGTGTTTTATCTTCCTTAAAATCACTAGGTATAGTCACCATACTTTGCTCTAAGCTTTCGCCACTAATGCTTGGAAACTGCTTACCTGTTAATTGCTGGTTTGGGTACTGTGTTGTACATGCGCTAAGTAGTAAAAGTGCAAAAGCACTTAATGTTAATTTGATCATAATAAACCTAATATTTATAAATTTCATACCGATACGTTTAGTATGGCAGCTGAGATCTAAAAATGCTGATTAGTTATATAATTTTTAAATTTAGACGCAGTCATGGGTTTACCATACTTCCAGCTTTGTCCGTAATGCACACCCGCTGTTTTTAAAATTGCTTCTTGCTCAGTGGTTTCAATCCCTTCTGCTACACAGGTATAATTAAACTTATGCACAAGTTCCATAATATTTGGGATCATAGAGGCTTTTAAGCCCTCAGTTGCTATATCTTGAACAAACGTACGATCAATTTTAAGTTGATGAAAGCTCAAATTTTGTAAGTTTCTTAAATTCGAATAACCCGTACCAAAGTCATCTAATGATAAGTTAAATCCCGATTCAACTAAGGTTCTAAAATGAGCATGCGCAATGCTTGTATCAAGGTACTCGTCTTCAGTTATCTCTAAACAAATAATAAAGCGTGAGTTGGTAAGCTCTGTAATTTGCGGCAGTAACGACACATTACCCAGCTCTACATCACACGGAAATATATTAAGCGACACTTTAAAGCCTTCTGGCAATAACTCTATAGAGGTTAACTCTTTTATTGTGGTAGCAATCATTGCCTCAGTAAAAGTCCAAGTTAAATTATTTTTTCTAATAACCGGAATAAACTCATCTGGAAATAAAGCACCGTACTTATCTTCAAAACGTGCAAGTACCTCGCAACCAATCAGCTTGCCACTTTGCAAACAAATAATGGGCTGGTAAGTCCAATAAAATGATCCCTTTTTAAGCCCTTTACGAATACGTTGATTGGTAGAGCGGCGTGCAGCAATCCTCGCATCAACTATTAACGCACTCGATATGCCCGCTAAACAGGTTAAAATTAACGAAATTATTAATAATAAGTGATTATTAGAAAAAAACAGACTCCAAGGCAAGTGCACTACTACACAATATTGACTACTTGTAGAACTGCAAACTGAGTTAGTTTCGTAAGGAAAGAAAACGCTGTTTTTTACCTGCTGGTACAACCCCTCTTTACCTGCTAAATGATGCAAAGCATTTGGTGTTTTATAAATAACTTCCCAATCTGGCGCAGTAATTCCGATGTTGGTAAAGGGCGTGCTCTGCATAATTAAATTATAGTCCCCTTGTCTGACTATAATTACCTCCATAGGGCGCTCACTAAATAATAATAGATAAAGCTCTGGCTCAAAACGAACCCTGACCTTCTCACCATCTCGAATAAAGTCAGGCTGTTTGTCGTTAATTGGTTTACTTAATAAGCCTGCACCAGTAGTGCAAACTAGCTGGTTACCTTTAAAAAAGCCTATATCAATTACATATTTTGCATCAAATAAAGCGCGGCGCATCTCAAGAAGGGTTGTGTTGTCACACTGCTTAAACGCAAGCTTATTTAATGGGGTAAGAATTCGACGCCTCTCTGCAATTGCACCTTCTACATGACCGAGAATATATTCAGCGTCTGACTTTGTTTGTGCTGTTAACTGCTGCGCTGCAAAATTGAGCAAAATAAAACAGCCAATTACAAAAACTAACCCTCCGGTTAAAACGGCTATAATAGATTTTTGTTGGTACTTTTTCATAGCATCTCGAAGTTGTTAATTTATATCACTACTTTATTAGATGATTGCATAAGTCGCATTAAATTCAAACAGATCGATTCAAAAATTATTGAACGAATTTTGAATAAACTGAGTGATTTTAGCGCTTACCGTTAAATGCTGATTACTTTCAAAGTGAATCCCATCACCGGCTGTTACATTAATAAATGTAGTAAAATCAATAAAAGTACATTTATGAGTAGCCGCAACGCTTTTGAATGCACTAGAGAGCTCTGTTGCTTTTATATCTGCACTTTCGTAAATACGCGAATACTGCTCGGTGATTCTTATTTTAGGTGGGCTAGCAATAATAATTTTAGGAGATTTTAAAGTACTACCTTGCTGATAATAAATATGTATTGAGTTAATTAAATCATTTAAGCCACCAGCTATTAAACTAGGTGTTAAATTAAAACGTTTTTTAAGATCGTTTGTACCAAGGGCAATAATAATAAAGGCGAGCTCATGCTTATCCAAGTAAGGCTTTAGATAACTAACACCATTAAGCACGCCATCAAACGGTGGATTATGCACTAACGTGCGGTTAGGCTGCCCTGCCTCTATTACGTTAAAGCCACACCCTAAGTTTTTATTTAATAACGATGTCCAACGGGTATTTTCATCAAAGCGTTTTCCCGTTACAGGGTTTAAAGCCCACGTATTAGAATCACCAAAGCAGAGAATATTTTTTGTCATGTTAATTATTAAAATGGATTGAGTGTATAACCCTGCTGTTGCAGCTGGGCATGTGCTGTCATCGCCGAAAGTGACATTTGCACACCTTCAATTAGTTGTTCTGGTGCTACTTTATAATGCGTAGCCGATTGCCCACATACATAAACCACGGTGTTATTGGCCAACAATTGCTTTATTAAACTTTGATTTTTGTTATCTGCTTTAAAACGTTCTTTATATTCACTATTAGCCAATACATCAACGCTAGCACTACCATGTACCACTAACGCTAATTGAATGTTATCTGGCTTTACACCGTGTGCTACATGCATATTAATAAAACGTGCAAGTGAGTTAATTGAATTGTTCTGCTCACCTTTTTTAGCGCCATCACCAACATCAAAGGCTATTTTGAATACCGTAGAGTCATTAATCTGAACATGCTCCGGTACACTATAAAAGTAACCAAAGTCTTTAATAAGGTTTTCACCCGCTTGCGAAAATGGGCTTATAAGTAAAAGCAATAATAGGTATTTCATAAACAATCCTGTGTTTTAAATAAGTAAACCTATTTATAAAACTAACAGAAGCAAAGAAAAAAGGGCAGCTTATCATGCTGCCGATTGAGTGTTTTTATGATGGTGGTTAATAAACTGCATACCTAAATAGCTAAATGTTCGTTTAAACATTTCTACAAAAATATCAGGCGCTTCAAGCGATGATGCGTTTGATAACAACGAAAAATCTTTATTACGTAAAGCCCGTAACTTCGGCTTCAAGGTTTCATCATCCATGTAATCTGTGATCCTATCTATAAATGACTTCATTTGTACCGTAGTGTTATACCAATAAACAGGAGACGCGAACACCCAATGGTCGTACTTTAAAACTGCTTCAAATAGCGCGTAAAAGTCATTATTTTTATAGTTTTTGTCATAACAATACGGCGCAATTTTATAATCATCCAGACAAATTACGCGCACATCATTTTGCTCGGCAAAGCTATTAACATGGGCTGTGGTATTGCCGTTTTTTCGTGCGCTTGAATAAATAATAACAGTATTACGCTCAAGTTTTTGTTGCATTTAGTTAGCTCCTTTTTTAATGTGGTAGAAGCTTAAAACCTCAAGTTATATTGAGGTCAACTGAAGGATTAAAATTATGCCACTAGGACAAAAAAAATTAACCGAAGCTAACCTAACCGTTGGCTATGTAGCAAAAAGAAGTGGTGTAAAAGTATCTACTCTTCACTTTTACGAAACTAAGTTTTTAATTAAGAGCTGGCGAAATAATGGTAATCAGCGACGTTATAAACCTGATGTATTACGCCGTGTAGCTGTAATAAAAGCAGCTCAAGCGATGGGAATTACGCTCGATGAGATTAAAAACACCTTAGCGACCCTACCCGACAACCGCACACCAACAAAACAAGACTGGTCAGCACTTTCAAAACATTGGCAAGCGCAACTTGATGAGCGAATTGCGCATATGCAACGCCTGCGCGACAAAGTAGACGGTTGTATAGGATGTGGTTGCTTATCACTTAAAAGTTGCCCAATTTACAATAAAGATGATCATTTAGGCGAAAATAAAAGCGGCGCTGTGCTTTTAAATACATAGTCTTTGCCTGTATAAAAAGTTCTCCACTTTTGTATAACAAAATAAATACCCCTCTTAGGCGTTGGGTCAACAACGCCTTAAATATAAAGGCTAACTACGCCTCATTATTGAGTTATTAAAGAAGGTTTTTTTAGTCCGTTTATTGGTAATACGTTACTTTGCTAACAAAATAGCCTCAGGTACTACAAAAACTCTCTATTCATTAATATAGAGTCATGAAGTTTCTTGTTTAGTTGGATCGCTAGATGATTTAAAAAACAATTTAAAATTTAGGGGAAGGGCTATACTCGAATGGTTTCTTTAATATATGTAAAAAGTATATTCAATGTGGGTAGGAGCATTGCTAACTGGTTAATTTTTAAGTATTCTTGTGCGCCTAAAAAGGAAGTAAATATTCAAGGAACAAACTGTTGGAACCAACTAATCACACCCCTGAAAACAATACAAAACCACCTGTAGTTACTCAAAAATTTTCGCAAGCCCTTAAAACGGTCGATCACAAAGAACTAAAAAGTACTGGTTTTTGGCTAAATCAATTTTTTATGGTTATTTCTACTATATTCGGCGTGTATTTAGCTGCTCAAAGCGGCTTAGAACAAGCGCTTAAATTTGACTCATTTAGTAAAATGGAAGATAACTACTATTTGCGCACCTCCTTATTTGACGAAGTTGCTGATAATGCAAACAGTATGGAAGAGTATGCTAATTTACTTGCAAAAAGCCCATCAATAAAAGAAATTGAGTATTTTAAACCAACACTCGAAAAGTACATTTGGCAAACGATGCAGTACTCTCCAACTACACTCGAAACCCCAAGTGAATTACTAACGCAAATACGTCGATTTTACTCAAGAGCTAAATTTTTAATAGACGCTGTAGCTAATAAAAGGATTTCCGCTAGACAAGCAGCTGAAGAATTAAAAGAGATTACTAATTTAATTAAAACTCAAACACTCCCTGCATTAAAAAATAGCGCTAAACAATTAAAAATGGAATTACAGCAGAATGATATTTCTGTTGGTTCGTTAAAGGAACTTACAAATGCCAACTAAAAGCTGTCCACATTGTAAAGATCATCCACTAGAAGTAACCAATTATCAGGGTGAAGAAATAGATATTTGCCGTGAATGTGGTGGCTTATGGTTCGAAAAAAATGAAGTGAATCGCATGATTTCCGAGATAAATGACGGCCCAGAAGGTGATAAATTTGAAACTCACTTTGGTGAGCCATTAGGCGTTTCTGAGCTTGACTGCCCTGATTGTAAAAAAAGTTTAGAACGTTTTCACTTACTGGAAGCTTTTCATACCGAAATTGATGTTTGTAGACACTGCGATGGCACCTGGATTGATAAAGACGAACTTGAAAGTGTTGAAAAAAGCCCTGAAATAAAGGTGAGTTTAGGCGAGCTAAATCAAAAAGTGAGTTGGAAAACCTACTTGTTTCAATTTTTAACGCAAATGCCTGTTGAATATAATATTAAGCCACAAAAGACTCCTTGGGTAACTCGCGGTCTTATTGTTTTAAATACATTGATTTTTGCACTTTATTTTTTAAACCCGAGCTCATTCAGCTATGTCATTGATAACTTTGCCATGACACCTGCAGATTTAAGCAAAGGTAATGAGCTATGGACTGTATTAACTTGCGTATTTTTACATGGCTCTATAATGCATTTAGTCGGCAATATGTACTTTTTATACATCGTTGGCGATAACCTAGAAGATGTTTTAGGCCATAAACGCTTTTTGTTATGGTATTTAGCCTGTGGACTACTCGCATCGTTTGCAAGCTACATTGTAAGCCCAATGTCTACAATTCCAGGCGTGGGTGCAAGTGGCGCTATAGCCGGTTTATTTGGCATGTATTTAATGTGGTTCAGACACGCAAGCCTTACTTTTATGTTTATAATTTATCAGAAGAAACTTTCTGCGGTATGGTTCTTCGCTATTTGGTTAGGATTTAACATTTTTGGTGCAGTAACAGGCCCCGATGGCATTGATTATGGTGCGCATATTGGTGGCTTTATAGCTGGATTAATTATTGGTTATATTTTAAAAAGTAAAATATTAGAGCAAAACCCTATTATTCGTCTGCTAAATCAAAAAGAAGCGCAACTTAAACGTTAATTAATTTAATAAAGTCATCAATAATAAATTGGTGACTTTATTAAATCTCACTACATAAACTTATAACTTACAGCGAGTATATACGGTAAAAAAATGTCCTGTGTTTTTAATCGGTATATCGTATGTTATTGGCTCTTCAGTAAGCTCGCACTCTAAATTACTTAAGTTATCAGCAAATAAGCCTTGATGCTCTGTAAAAAGAGTATTTAGAACCCATAAAACTGAATCATCAGTATTTTTATTTTTTATATGAATACTTTGCATTAAAGAGCTATTAAAAAACATGTTTGAAGGCTTTGAACTGCGTATTTTTTTATTATTAAAATAGAAGTAACCATTACTGTCACTTATAGCTTCATCAACATAAGTATCGCCATAAATTAGCTCTCTTGTCACTGTAACGCCTTGTTGAGGCTCACCATTGCTTAATAATCTGCCTTTAATAGACAACGACAACGTAACGTCTTGCTTGTTAAAAAAGCCAAACATATCTGCATATCCTTGCATTGGTATTAATAAAAATAGAATAAGTGTTAACGTCACGCCTGCTGTTCTTGTCTTGATCATAAAAATCCCTCTTGTATTTGTATTTTTAGCCTAACAACAAAAGCCAACTTGTAACATATTTTAAATCGCTATTCTTAGGATTATGCCTATATAGATTTAGCTGATTTACTGGCGATATTAAAAATAACTACAATAATAAAGTCTAAATATTTATACATTGCTATAAGCGAGGTAAGCTGACCTTAAAGTATTAGAAGTAATAGAAGTAATAAATATAAGATGTCATATTGTCAATTAACTAAAATACACAAACCGTTTAACATTCTTCGTAGAATTAATTGAAGATTATTTTTTAGACTGCGAGCCGCCTAAGTACTTATAATTAAGCATATACTCCTTTAACAAACTCAAACTATGTATAGCTCAAGCTCAAACTTCCTTTAAGTTATAAAGCGGCTTTTATAAACACTTAAGGTATTCCCATAAACAGCTGTAGCGCTAAACGCTTTGCTTTGTATTTCCAGGTTAGTTTTTCGATACGCTCAGGCGCACCTTTAAAATGCAGCCAAGGCTTAATTATTTCTTCGTTAGGTGTCGCTCTGAGCCAATTAAAATGAGCAGCCTCTTTATTAAACGTTTGCCAAATTTCGGCTTGTTGAGCAAGTGAAAAGTCGCTCCAAAATTTATTAGGTCTGTCATTTTTTTGTCAAATTCAGCGGTGGGTTCATCAAGGTGGCGGTAGTTTTCATACTCAGGTACATCAGGAAGTGGTTGGCTGTTGTCCATAAAACGCACTACACGCTCCCAATATAAATAACAGTTCATTGGGTTATTTGAGTTATCTGGCACTTGCACAACAATTTTAGTGTCAGGGTATTTATCCTCATCAACATGACTTATATAGGGTACAAACCCCATTACACCTGGGCGTGTTGCAACCATATCTAAATGGCATACAATATCAGCCCACTTAAAACAACAATTACCCTGCTCATCACGCGCTTCGCAACCTGAGATTGGATAAGTAAAGCCTACTAGCTGCTTTTGTCTATCAAAGTATATTTGTTTTTTGGGGATGTAACTGTCTGTTAGTGGCAGTAAATTAAGAAAAAACAAATTCCAAGAAAAAGTAAGTATAGGTATCCACCATTGAAATTTTTCACCCTCTTCGTAAATAGGTAGAGATAAAACACTTATTAAAGTCACAAGACTCAAAACAGCCCCTATAATTATAGGACCAAAAAGTACAGCTCTAGCTGGACTATTTCCACACATTTCTATTTTATATCGTTCTGGGTGCTTTTGTATTGCCTTCTGTTTTTTAGAAGGTAAGTCATACAAGTAACACAAGCCTTTAAACTTAGCCTTAAGACTATTTAATCTCTCAGGGTAAAAAAAACAATTAAACCGCGTTTTTTTAGACATAATATCAACGGCTAGGTAGTCATTATTTTGCATCAGATTCCTTATGCGATTGCTAAATCAGGTGAAGCATTCTTAATTGGCTTTTCAAACGCATCAAAATCTATAGGTAAGGTTAAATTTTCGTTGTATATAAGTGTTGATTTTATTTCAACATCAAACACACTGATACTAGGTGATTCAATTTCAAACTCATAAACTGCAGCATTTAGGCTAAGGCTATTATCATCAAATTCATAATTAAACTAGACAGCCACTCTAATTGTGTTTTTAAAGTTGATTTTTGCATAAGGCAAAACAGCGATTCACACTAACCGCTGTTTTTTACATCACCATACTTCATGTCTATTTACTTGGCAGTCATCCGGGTCTAAATAAGGTTTTAGCTCCTCAGGAAAAGCGTGTTTTTCCGTTATATCTTTATCGATTTTGAAGTAATGCTCTATCGATTGATATAAATGCGTGCCAAGTGGGATTGATGTATCCATAAAGGTCATGGCTGTGGCATATTGCAGCGAATCCCATTCACGATTAAAACCACCCACATAAAAAGTAGGCTTGGTGAAGCGATAATGTTTAGGGTATTTTAACGGCACCATGAGTGACACAAATACACGTGAACCACCACGGGCTGAGCCGACATTAAGCTCATTTGCACCATAGCAAACAATATCTTCGTAAGGTAAGTAAAACGGTTTTCTAAATAATGTATGCGGAGTTTTTACAAGCCCAGTATGGCGATTAAAGTAAAACTTATCTCGGTGCGATAAAATAGCTCGGTGTTTTAACGTAAACACTCCTAAACCAAAGAGCATCACATAGATTGAAGCCATCACCCAGAAATATTCAAACCCGTCCATGATAAGAGCAAGAATATGGAAACCAAATACGAGTAATGCGAGGCTCGTACAACCAAAGCCAAGAATAGTAAATAAATTCGACCACCCCCCAAACCATGAAATAGCAAGTTGTTGCCCATCGGTGCGAACCCAATGTCCCTCAAGTGTTGACCCACTATCTGGGGATTCAAGCTCTGCCGCATATTCATCAGTAAAACGCTTACTTTTAAACGTGCGAGTTTTGAACCTGCAACCATTGAGTGCTTCGGCTTTTTTTAATCGCGTTTCATAGCTGTCTTTATGTAAGTAGTCTCTTGGCAGTTGCTCTTCGTAGGTTGCTCTATTATCACGGTATCTTCTTTCGTTTCTAGTTCGCTTTCGTATTTCAGCCACTTTCTCGGGGTTATTTTTTCTAAACTCTTCTCTTCGCACCACCGCTTTTTCATCCAAAGCCAGTTGCTTTATGGTTTTATCTTTTGCTCTAGCGGGGTCTCGACCAGGATTTTCAGCGCACCACTGTTTAATTGCGTTAATACGGTTTTCTCTTATTATTTTTTTTCTTTCTTCGTGAGTTAAACCGTCTTCCTCTTCAGCAATGAGGCGATCAGCTCGCTCATTGAATATTCTTTCTTCCTCTAATCTTTTATCATCTATGTTCATAGTTACTCCTTTACACGATCTACTTCTTATAAATTAATTACTGCTTGGCTGATTACTTGACCAATGCGGTGACTGTACCTGCGGTCATCACCCCAAGATAATGCTCCAGGTTTTTCACCCGCTTTGTAATACTCGATTGGTAAGCCATAGGTACTATTAAAACCTTGAATAGTCGGCTGGCCTTTGCCATTTGGATAAACTGTTGCCTCTAATTTAAGCTCTATTTGGTCGCCTGATTCTAACCCGAGCGCGGCCAATAAAACGTGGTTATTTATTTCAGCTTGCCAACCTGTTCGAGCTGGCTGCAAAGTCCATATACTTTTAAGAAAAATAACCGAGTCTAAAGGGATTTGACTAAAGTGCTTATGCTTAGTGTATCTTGCCAGTCTAGAGTCATAATCTGTTAATAATGATGCCGCATAATAATTTAGCATTCCCTTATCAGGTGGAAGCATTCGCCAGCTAACTTTTGTATCGACACCTTCTTTCACTGCTGCTACGGGAGCTGTTAACCCCATTGAGACTGTTTTGGAATGTTCATTCGCGATTACTTTTGTATAAGGCTTATAAAGTGCGTTATATATATCGAGTAGTGCTAAATCAGGGCGATTTCTCCATTGTTCGGCTCGCACACTTATTGAACCATCGTTAATAAAAGCAGCCTTACCCCATGGGCTTGCATGTAGCCATGCCTCAACCTCTGATTCGCTAAAGTAATAAATAAGCCCTGCCGCAATTAGAATTATCACTAAGCCTGCTATCCCAAATACGGCGATCAATGCAGATGCCCCTTTAGTGACAATGGCAATGCCCGACGCTGCGGTCATGCTTAAAAAGCCTAAAGCCATAACAGAATTAGCCGTGGCAAGATCCACATTACCCTTGTTATATTCATTAACGGCATCTCTTACAGCCACATACGTACTAATAGCACCAGCTACTAATGTAAAAAAGTTTGCAGTGTAAAATAGGGCTACTTTTGCTGATAAAACACTGAGCCTTCCTCTTAGTATTTTTTTACTAAGCTCGCTAGCTGGCACTTTATTGTCAGCATATAAAATCAACTGACCAGAGCTTGGCATACCATAACGACGCTCAATAAGGTCTTTACCTATATTCACCATTATATCAACTAAATCAGCAAACGCTGATGCTTTATCTATCGCACTAACGCCATCACCAGTTATAACGGTATAAAAGTTAATGACTTCTAGCCCTGAAACAAAAGGCAAAACACCAATACTGGCTGAGCCAACTTTACCCGTTTGCTGCTTACCCAATGCTGTTTGCGCGTATTTTTTGAGGGATTTATTATGATCTTTATACCCAGTTAAATCCCAATTTGTTTTCCCCAGCCTAGCTTCATCTTCTCTTAAATCATCACTAAGTTCATCAAAGCTTTCTTCTAGTGCTGCCAACTTATCCTTATCTAGCACTACCATTTTTTGTATCACTTTGTTCTTGGCGTTGTCTGATTGGTAGTATTGCTTAGTGACCATGGCTTCAAGTTCATTTAAAGAGCCATCTAAGCTAGTAATAAGATCTAAACGAGCGGGTATGGTTACTTTATCGTTAACTTTAAGTTTAACAATGGGCCGCGTTCCGCCATTGCCTGGGTAACTACCCTGGCTCAGTGCTTCGTCAATACCTTCGGTTATTTTATTAAATTCTAAAATTCGTTGTTCGGCACGCTTAGAACGGCTGTCAAAATTAAGCGGGACGACTGAATCAGGTAAGTTACCTTCATAGTAGTCATTAACATCAATATCAATCTCAACGAGTAAACCATCAGAAACCATATGCGCGAGATGCATTATTTTTTGATAGGGGTTATACGACATCGCAACTGACTTAATACGTGCCTCACTATTAAGCATGTCTAAACCCACACTTTTTAGCGTTGATAAATGCGCACGGGTGACACTACTTTTTGTTTTTGCTTGTTTAAGTAATGTTTTGTAATGATCTAATTCTTTGTTTCTTTGTTTAAGCTGCCTGTTTAATTGCTCGGTGATATCATCGCTATCAATACCTTGGTTACGCGCTTCTTGAATTAGCTCATTGCGTGTTTTTTCAGAACTTTTAATTTCGTTTTGTTTATTTTTTATCTGTTCTTTTAAGTTTGATATTTGTTGCTTTACCTCATTACTTTCTTGCTGAAGGGTAGATTGTTTTTTTCTACGAGCAGTAAACACATCTTTAATTGTTCCGCCACCTTGAGACATAGAATAAGTGGCAGATGGTACTTCCATAATAATATTAAAAAAGCCCCATATAGCTTGGCTGCTACGCCTAAATACTTGCGTTAAATCGCCTTCTATATAACCATCAAGTTGATCATCTTGATTCTCCAAAGACTTAAATTCATCAATAGAAAAATCAACATTTTTAGGATCTTTTTTATCTCGAAAACACTTATATTCAGTCAAATTTGGCTTACTACTGGTTTCATCAGGGAATAGTAACTTATGTAGTTTCAATAAATTTGAACGGTCACTGGTATCCTCAGGGTGTGTACCTAACACTTTTAAGATTATGTGCTGTCCTAGGTCATTGCTGTCGATTTGCTTAAGCTTTTGCGCGTCTTGGTCATACACTACGCTTGAGCGAAGCAAGTCTGCCGTTAAATCTTTTAGAGGGGCTAATAATTAAACTAGACAGCCACTCTAATTGTTCAAGCTAAACTGTGCCATAAAATCTACTTTTTAGGTTAAAAACTTACCTTTCCTTATCTATTTCTTTTATTTAATTCATTAAATAAAACATTACCGCTGTTAAACCTAAATTACATGCACGAAAATAACTGCATGATGCAGTTGTGATTTATTATTAAATAGTTTGACTGAGCAGTTTAAGTTTATGCGAGTAGTTTTTGGCAGTTACTGATGTTCGCTCGCCGTTTTCTGTTTAAATTTTCACAGTAACCGGCTTGTGAGGATGGTCTCCCAACTGCACCATGAAATACACGTGTAAATTGGGTTGTGAGTTTTAACCAGTTTTCTGGCGATATATTCACTCTTTCTAGTAAAGGCAAATGTGTACTTTCAATATACCCTCGCTTATCTTCTCGTATACAACGTCCTGTTAATTCAACAAGTTCAAGGTACGATTTAAGCTCAAACGGGAGTCCTTTTGGCATGATTTGACGTGACATGCCTGCAAAGCGGAGCAGTTTTTTTGGTTGTTTACCCTCTTTTGCGTATGTTAAGCGTACTTGAGCGCTGGTATGGTCTGACTCTTCTGGAGTGTTAGCCATTTTAGCTCTAATTGGGTTTAAATCGACATACGCCATACAGGCGGCAAGGGATGCTTCATCTAGTAATGCTTGTGACGTAAAACGTCCTTCCCAAAATCTACCTGTACAGTTATCTTCTTTATTTGCTCTGCGAGCAATGCTTTCATTTAATAACCGCATAAACCAACTTATGCTGGATAACCTTTCTCGGTATTGCTGTACTGTTTGATTAAAAAATATGAGTTCTATTTTGCTTAGCTTTTCGCCCTGGATGTATTTTTGTGTAATCAATGTACCTTTATAAAGCTTATGCCAACGAATAACAATGGCTTTGTCATTCAGTCTATTGGCTTTTTTATCATCAACATACAGTACTAAATGTGTATGATTACTCATTACGGCATAAGCACACACATCAATACAAAATACCTTCGCTAATTCAAGTAGCTTATCTTCAACCCAGCCTCGTCGATGTTCGTAAGACTTACCTGTAAAGTGGTCTTCACCACACAGAAAGGCACGTCGAACACACCGTGAAATACAATGATAATATTTCGTATCAACCAAACTTACTTGACGCTTTCTTGCAATAGCCACAAGCCACCTGCCTATTTATTGTACTTGCTAAAATTTAGTCACTAAATTAAAAAAGCGCAAATTTAGGATGGATGTCTAGTTTATTTATGTCTAGTTTATTTATGATTGTTAAAGAACTACTGTTAGTTAACCGATTTGAAATCCTGGTTCTTCATGGAAAATAGAAAGCTGTTTTTAATATGTTTTCCACAGTTTACAAATCAACCATCAAAAATGAAGTGAATTTTTGCCACAAGGTTTTCCCAAACTTAATTTCACTCTCGGGCTTAATGTTATCTGTGTATTTCCATGGAAATTTAAAAATATCTGGCGGTGTTAGCTTTTTAATAGGTTTTCCCGCCAATAAGTTATCAAGCTGCTCTTCATCATTAAATTCTTTTCTAAGCTCATCATCAGCTTGATTCATTTTCTTTAAAAATGACTTATCAACGCGATACCAAAAGTACTTAGGGCGACCATTGGCTTTATCAAATTCAGCAGTGGTTTTATCAAACTCTCGGTAATATTCAAATTGTGGGATGTCTGCTAATGGCTGAGTAACATCCATAAAGTTTTGTAATAATTCCCAATGTTGAAAACTGCAAGCTATCTCATTGTTGTAAGCAACATCATAACGCTGATCTTCTTTATAATGAAGAAGCGTAAGCCCTCTATGTGGAAATCCACTTTTGGGATTATGTGTAGCTTTGTAATGAGCATTAAATTCTTCAAAGCTTAAATAAGCAAAGCTCTTTGCATCGCTTTTGGGTACTTTAACTACACCTGTTTTACGTTCGAAAATAACTGCTAATTTAAAATTAGATCTAAAATATGGCCATATTACCCAGTTTGAAATTTTTGAAAAACACCAAACAGATAACAACACAGTGTAACTATCAAATGCTTCAGCAATATCTCCAAGCAAAAAACTAGTAATAGGAAAAGCTAGCAAAAGAAACAGTATTGATATGTGGAATATCCCCCAAGCGAAAGTTAAAGTGTCTATGAGACTTACAGGGTTAGAAGCCAAAGGTAATTCCAATCGGCTCTCATTTTGACTAAGAATACTTCGATGCTGGTTTGCTGCACCACTTATATTCAATTTATATTCTAATCTTTGAGAGTTATCAAAGCAGTGCCCAAACACATCACCTCTAGGAAATAACGCTTGCTTACTTTGGTAACGGCAATACATAGAGTCACGCTCATCAGTCGCTATTCCATTCCTGAATTTTGGGTTTTGCTTACCTCTGTAAGCTGTGTCAGCATATTGCTCAAGCATATTCTATTTCCTTTATTATCTATGCCCTATCTGACATTTAATCCGCGCACCACTTTGAAAGAGTTTCCGAATTAACAATAAACCTAGGTCCTCTTACTAAACAAGAAAACTGTGTTACTAAATTTGCATTTAAGACTGATAATTTATGTTTTACGAATGCGCTACTTTCATTTGATCTGGTAAATGCAAAACTAAAATGGGTGTGTTTTTTTTCTGCAGAGAACTAAATACTCTGCTACTTCTTCATTAATACTCTTCAGTAACTCCGGATCAGTATCGGCATAACCCGGCCGTTGAAAGTTATATTCAAGGTGATAGTTATATATATAACTTGAATTAATATCGGTTAGAAATAGCGATTTACTTTCGCCAGGGTAGCCTCGATAAAAGTTGATGTTAAAGTTAATTTTTCTTGTTCCACCTTGAGATGGTAACAGATCACCTATTGGTATTTTAAGGACTGATATATGGGTAACCTCAGACTCAAGTTCAGCAATTGGTTCAATATTCACATATTTGCAAACTCTATATGAATCACCATGTCGCAACGACTCATTTTTTGTAAGAATAAAGCTAACTTCTTTATCTTCAGTGATATCCATTAAATTAATAATTAAAAAATTCAACCCTTCTCTAACAAGATTTTGATTAATACAGATATCAAGCTCTGTATTATTTACTTTTATTAAGCATGGTTTTTTTAAATTTTCTCTAAAAGTATTTTCATTTCCAATATTGACTAAAATAATAATAACAAACAAAAAAACAGTTATAATTAATATCCACATAGCTATACCCCTATCAATAACTGCCGTATTGAAACCAATATATTCCCTATTAAAGCAGATACATCCATTCTTTTATTCCGCTGTTTAGCGGTAAATTGAAGCCAAGGACAAACTAGATCGTATATATCAAGCATTTTTTGGGATAATTTATACTGCTCATCATAAAACCGGTTATTAATCAGCTCTCTTTCAATATCTCTTTGTTGATCGTATGAAAAGTCACACCAAAACCGCTCTGGTCGTTTATTTTTTATATCAAACTCTCTAGTAGATTGATCGTTTTTTCTATAGAGTTCCAAATCTGGCGAGTCGGGTAATGGTAAAGTTAAATCTAAATAACGCTGATACCTTGCCCATTGCTTAATTACATCATCAACGGTGCCATGATATTCACTTAACGCATGAATATGTACCCAAGGTACGTCATTGTATTGATCAATATTTTCATGAATAAGTACTAGGCTTGCTATTTTACCGACTCCTTGAGTTTTTGTTAAAAAACGTACGTTGAGTGAAAATTCACCTACGGGGAATGCAGCATTAGCAAACTCATCTTTAAAAGGAGGCTCATTGTTTGTCTGTTCTGTAAAGTTGATTGTATTATTCAACCTATCTAAATAAACCAAATCCTCATTTTTTGAACTAAGTCTATAATAATAAAATGAACTAAAGTTGCATACGATAGCATTCCAAAACATAAATATTATTAAGCCTAGCCAAGTCGGCATTCCAAAAAACTCATCACTGCCAAATACAACTATAAATAACATTAAAAAAGAAATAATAAACGGGAGAGTATAAAAAAATATATCTAGCCTTTTCCTCGCATTCAAACGCCGTCCAACAACTAGATATTTAGATTTATCTGCTAGGCTTGATTTTTCAAAGCTTTCAGCTCTAGCCCTTTCATTAACAAAGTATCGTCTAACTACATTTATACCAAAACAATCAAACCAGAAACTTTTATCCTTATCAAACTGCTCTGATTTAAAATAAGGTAAAATGCGGTTTTGATACAATCTGGGCGAGATTTTTTCGGCAAATGCAGTATAAAATGTATAGTCCATGAATTCCCTTTTTAGCTTATCCCTATTCTTGTTATTTACTTAATTATTATAAAAAATTAAGACAGTTTTTTAGTTTTTGCCTCTAAATTAGATCTCATTGTTAGTTTTAGCTAAATCAATTCCATATGTTTTACGGTATAGCAATGACAAAAGGGAAAGTAATGTAATTAAAATAAACCACGTTATATTTGAATCGCGGATTCAAATCTGAAGTGCATAACGTTTAGGCGGCTTTAGCCGCCAAGTGATCCTGCATCAATTTTGCAGGCGTTTCAAATCCAAGT
>NZ_JADYWS010000033.1:0-44939 GCF_015864715.1 Pseudoalteromonas sp. NZS71
TTTTTCACCCAAATTTGTATGCTTATCAGCATAACATTTCTTTCTTAATGGGTGGCCAAAATTACTGTACCACTACATACAATAAAAATTATGATTCTCTTGTAGTTATGACTTTAAACGGGTGAAATTTACAAACTAGTGTTGATATCTGACCTTATAAAATCAGGTAATCACTTTAAGGATATTTATGCCTGCTGAAGTAATATCGACAACGCAATATCTTCCAATCGTAGGTACTATGATTGGAGGGTTTATTGCTTTTATTGCTGCTTTTGCAACCTCAAAATTCAATAAAGATAAAGATGAGTTACTAGCTAGAGAAAATAGAATCAGAGCAAGAATAGAAAAAATATATAAGCTTTTGATTATAATAGACAAAGATATAACTAGCGATGTGGGGAAAATCATTAAATTTTTACATGCTAAAACTCCATATAAATTAGACGATGTCCCAGAATTACCACCTCTAATAGAGTTGGAAATGCTTATTAATATGTATTTCCCTGATATGGAAATTATTAGATTAGATTTACTAAGGTCTATACAAGACTTAACTGTAAAGATAATGTCTTGCCAGATACAGAACTATCATCACCAAGCTTATGATTTACGAAAAGTATACTCGGATGAAATTTTTGAATTAAAAAGCAAAGTTAATGAAAATATTGAATCTTTTAAAAAAAATCTTATTGTTCATGTTAAAGTTTAGTAAGGACTCATGGGAGGTTTATCATCCTTTAAGGGGGTTATAAGCTTCTAATTATAAATTTATATGAAAGCTTTTATATATATCTACTATCAATAAGGAAGTTAAGATGAGCAATGATTTATTAAAAAAATATAGAAAAAATTTAGATGACAATTTAGGGTTAGTTTCGAAAAGAAAAATACTAACCACATTATCTATTCTATTATTAGCTATACAATTTACAGGTGCTGAATTTAAAGAAGCAAATACTTTCATTTTTAAAATTGTATTTACAAATCAAAATGGCTTAAGCATCTTTCTACTTATTGCTGTTGTCTACATGCTTATCCGCTATTACAGTTACGCACATGAATTCCATGAAGAGTTGTTTAATTTAAGAGCCGAAAGGATGTTAAAAAACTCTAATATATTTCGATACAACCATCAGCAAGAACAAGTTACTGGGCTATTAGGCAAAGCTATTTATCTATCAGGTGAGGATGAACCAGGTATCAAAGATGCTAAGTATCTAACTGACGGACTATACTGCAGGAAAATAGTTTACCTAAAAGAATACTCAGATCATGATGGCTCTGAGTTATTAGAAGAAACAATATCATTAAATAAATTTAATGATGAATGGAAACTCAAAGATCTAATAAAGTTACACTTTTTCGAAATGAAATATATGATTGAATCTATTGCAAAATATAGAGAAGAGCTAGACTTGTTAGGACCATATGTTCTATCTACATGCGCTTTAATACTTACTTTTCTAAAATTAAACAGCGCTGATTATTTACAGTTATGGGATGCAATGACATCATAAGTTTTACATTTTTATACTATTCATAGCTTTTCTCCTTGATAAAACTGAAGGAATACTTTAGTTTTTTTTGAAACTTTAATTAAGATGTGTTTATAAAAATACCGCTTGGTTATTAATATAATCAAGCGGTATTACAATGATTGCCTATTCGCCACTTTACCCAATCAAACTTAACGTATTGAAACAAATAGTTTTTTAATAAACCTAGTAATTCACTAGAATGTTTTATTATTCATAAATTCACTAATAAGCTCAGACACTTTATCTGGATGTTCATCAATAACCCAATGAGCGGCTTTATCTATCCAAATCAATGATGAATTTGGAATTGCTTCTTCTAACATTGGCGCATACTTTGGCTTTTGAAACTTGTCTTCTTTACCCCATATTATGAGTGTTTCATGAGGTAAGCTTTTAAGATCGCCTGTAATAGCTTCGGTATATTCTTTATTGAGCCTACGCATGTTACTAAATAAAGCGGCTTTTCCTTTTTCATTACTCCATGGTGCTAAGTATATTTTCATCAACTCTTCAGTCATTACGCTCGAGTCGTAAACACCTTTGGGCATGAAATCTCTTAATGTATCCACAAATTCAGCTACAGTTGTTTTTTCTTCTACACCTGGTTCTAGCAAAGGTTCAAATTCTGGTATTGGCCAAGAGTCAAAACATACACTATCAATTAAAACCAACCCGTTTACTTTATCCGGATGATTTACAGCCATTAATTGAGCAACACCACCACCAATATCATGTGCAGCAATATTAACTTTAGAAATACCGAGCTCTTCTATAAACTTACACATTATTCTACATTGCGCATTTATAGATACATCGGTGTTAATTGGCATATCAGATTCACCAAAGTTTAGTAAATCAGGCGCTATTACTCGATGTTGTGATGCAAGTTTTGGCATCACATTTCGCCATAAAAATTTATTGGTTGGTATTCCGTGTATCAATAATAAAGGTGTTCCTTGTCCCATTTCTTGATAAGCAATTTGATGACCTTCTACTGTAACGTACTGTGTTTTGCTCATGCTTGTGCCTCGTTAATTTTAAAAATTATAATGTTTAGTAAACTATAAAATTAGAATATAGCCTTATAAAGCAAATTCCATCCCAAGATGAGTATTTATTAGTTATTAAAAAATCTTAATGTTTTAAAAGTTAAACCCCTGTGATACGTGGGCTCTAGGCAAAATAAATTTACTGACTTTATAATATTGCAGTGTTTAATAATTGTGATTATCAAACCGCTTTAAGAAGTGTGAAACGATGACTCGTATACATGCAACAATTACAAAAGCGTAGTTTTTAATACTTTGAAGGAATAATTTGAAATAATTATTCTTATTAAAGGATTTTTATAAATTTAAATAAATTAAAGGTTCATATACACAAAAGCACTAATAAACATTAGTGCTTTAAAAAATTATAATTTAATTTTTTAGTAAGCTATAAATAAAAAATAGTTAACCGCCCTACTGTTTCTATTTATCATTCCAAAAAATATCTAATATTTTCTATTAATACACTTTGCTTAACTGGCTTCAATAACAGGCCGTTAAACCCAAGCTTCACATACTTGTTATCACTATTTTCGTTTTCACTAAATGTATGAGCGATAATTTTTGTTGCTGATGCGTCAGCATGCTTCCTTATTTTCAGCATTGCGTCGGTGCCTGTAAATTGCGGCATTACTATATCCATTAAAATAATATCGTAAATATTTTGAGAAACCATAAGTAGCGCCTCTATAGCACTTGATGCGAAATCTATTAAAATATTTTCTTCGTTAAGCATTTTTCTAATTACTATTTCTATTAGCAAGTCATCATCTACTAAAAGCAGTCGTTTAGTTTTATTTATTGGCGTTACTTTAAACTCGATAACTTCAGCCATATTTTCAATAGTGTTTTTCATGTTTTACCTCATTACTGTTCCAGTAATATACGCTAATTTATAACGACTTATCTTTTAAAATGCGTGTTATTTGGTTTATTAATACACCTTGTTTTACTGGTTTTAATAGCATGTCATCAAAGCCCTGGTTAACGTATTTTGAATCTGTATCGGGTGTCGATGTATGCGCAATTATTTTAGTTTTCAAATTGTCACTGTGTTTTTTAATTTTTAACATAGCGTCAGTTCCCGACAATTCTGGCATTACTATGTCCATTAAAATAATGTCGTAACTGTTTTGCGATACCATCAACATCGCTTCTATTGCACTGCGCGCGTAATCTATTTTAATATTCTCATTTTTTAGCATCGCTCTAATTACAATCTCAACAAGAGGATCGTCATCAACCAGTAATAGCGTGTTTTGGTGTTTGTTAGTTACTAAACTAGCTTTTACTAAATCATTATTTGTTAACGAGCTACTTGGTACTTCTTGCTCGTTGTCTTTACCTTTACCTTGTTTGGTTGCTATGTTGACCAACATAGAAAGTGATATCGTTGACTTATTCGCGTTACTACTTACAGTTATCGCTTTACCACCTAACATTTTAAATATTGAAATAAAAAACTTTAACTCTAATGACACGTCTTTATCATCTATAAAGCGCGTTATATCATCACCCGATATACTTTTAAGCTCAGTTATAAAGTTACTACTGTCGATCAAATTACTTAATGAAAAATCGAGGTATAAGTAATTACGTTTACTTTCATTTTTAATCTGAGCGTTAATTGAAAGCGTTGTATTATTTGATGAATCCAAAACCTCAGTCACTAATTGAATAACCAATTGAGAAATTAACTTTTCATCGCTTGCGACCGTTAATTCAGGCGTAATATTATTTTTAAGAGCGATTCTTTTATTTTCAGCCTCTTTAGCTAAAATCGACATGTTATTATTGATCATTTGATTTAGGTTTACGTTTTTGGCCTGAAGCTTTAACTTACCTATTTCCGATTTATTTATATTTACGAGTTGTTGAATTACACTTTCGAGCTGGTCGCATGCATCAGAAATATTCCCCACATTGTTTTTAAATTCGTTAAGGCTTATTGGATCTTTAGATATTTCAACTAATGACTTTAAAGATGATAAAGGCGTTTTTAACTGACGACTAAGCCTTGTAACAAATTTTTCTTTTAATTGATTTGTCTGTTTTGATTTTTCGAGAACATCAGCGAGTAAACATTCTTTTTGATGTGCCTCTGTATCATCTCTAAAGTAGCAAACGAAACCATTAAAATCTGTATGTCTTTGTAATACAGTTATCCACTTCCCGTCTGTAAAACCTATATCTATTAATTGGTTACGGTCATCATCAAGCTTATGATGTTCATGGTAGTGATTTATAATATTATGCTGCTGCGCAATACTTATCAGCTGGCTATACGATAGCTGACTGTTTTGTTTATTCACCTGTGCAAATAAAAGATTAAAAGCATTGTTGGTAATCACAGGAAATTCGTGGCTATTAAAAATAGCAAACCCATGCGGCAATGCATCCAGAGAACTTGAAAAAAGCTCTTCTCTATTGAGTATTAACTGATTTTTTTGTTTTATTTCACTGTGTAAACGCCTTGGCAAACGTAAAAAATAATACACAAACGCGAATACACAAAAAGAGATTAACCCTAATCTAATTAAACTGTATTTAGTTATTTTTGGTCGTACTATTTTATTCATTGGTTGCACATGCAAGCGCCAAGTAGGAGGAAAACGACTGCTTAAAGCGCTAATACTATTTTTAATTATACTCGGGTTTACTTCTCCTTGTTTTCCTAAAGTAAACTGTGGTGTTGCTATAAAAACGTTATAATTTTCAGTGTTTAATTTACCAATAACGGCTTTTAAAAACTTACTTAAATCAAATGCTGTAAGTGTATAAATAGAGCCTTGTTTTATTTTTATTTCAGAAATCAAGAAGGCCGTATCAGCAACCGTAAATACTTCTACTGCCTGTTTATTCGCTCTTTTATTAAATTTTTCTAACCAATTTTTAAACCCATACGCGGCTAAATCAAAATTATTTTTTGACCAAAGTGCAAGCTGGTTATACTCAGAATCAAACACAACATACCCTTTATAAGTTAAGCTTTGTGAAACCTGACTCTGCACTAAATTATTAAGTTGTTCTTTTGTATAGCTATTTTGGCTTTGTAAAAAACCTGCGATAACTAAATCTTTTTGCGATATATATAATCCTTGATTATCAAATCGCTCTAAAGCATTAAATAACGTTTTACGTAATTGCTGAGTTTGTTCATTGTAATTACTTTGCAGCTCCTTTTTTTCTATAGTATAAAGAAGTAATGCAGTGAATGAGCATAATACTAATGCAATTAAGAATGCGACGGGTGCTAAACTAAATACATGAATATACTTTTCCCCATAATTCTTTTTCTCAGGATTAGTACTTTGATTACTTACTGAATCTGAATTTTTATTTAACTGTGTCTGCAATAATTGAGCAAATGAAATAAACTGATCTTTTTGTGAACCTATTAATGTTTTAGGTGCTAAATCGGCCATCAGCACTACGCCTATCAATTTATTAGTGACACTATAAATTGGATATTGTGCATAAAAACGAATTAATTTGTGAGTGTTGTTTGATACATCATCAAAAAAAGTATCTTCAAATAAATATAGTTTTTCTTGTGTGCAGCGTTTTTGATAGCTTAATAACTCATTTTCGACGCTTTCTTTATCGCTGCAGGTTATTAACTGCTCTGAATAAACTTCTCTAAAATCGATAAATTTAACAATTGCAACGTCATAAAACTGTTTTAGTAGCGTTAGCGTTTCTTTAATTTCTGTTGATATTTCATCAGTTGGTGTATCTGCTAAATTAGAATGTGAGGTAAATATATTTGAGGCGTTCATTGACGTTCTCCTTCCCCTTTTGGGGGAGTATGTATCCACGTTGTACTGTTTTGGCCGCTATGTACGGGCAGTAAAACTTTAAATGGTGGTGTTAAGCTACTAAGTGCAGGTTCGCCTGTGGTGATATTAATTACTTGTTCTGCATTAACTAAATTAAGTGATGTTTTGCAATATGTAATGCCTGGCTCAATTCCTATTAAGCTCAGTGTTTCACTAATGATAAGGTTATTTACTAAATCGATCCCGACCAGCTCAAATGTAGTTTGTAAAATAGTGAAGACGAGTGTCTCTACAATGTTTTCATCTTCTTCTAAGCGTGTACCTTCTGGGCAGCATATTGTACCAAGCTCTATATCAACGTTTGTGCCTATACCTACTAATGAAAGTGCATTAAGGGCTGTATTTAAAAGCGGTTCTACCTGAGGTAAATATAAATCAAGTATGTCACCTTGCGATTCGTACCCTGTTTGGCATGTATCACACGATTGCGATAAACCTTGATCGCTTGTACCTAAAAGTGGATTTCCTAAAGCTGTTACTCCAACTAAACAACTGCTGTCGGCCGGTTGTTTATCTATTTCAAAGCTTTCACAAGGTGAGCCTGTTACTACTTTTTGCGATACATAACGAGATAGAATTTGTTCACTATTAGCAGGGCATTGTTGTGGCGTACTTTTTAATAACTGACCAATAACGGTGTTACCTAACTGCCCTATTGCATAATTTGGACCTTGCTGCAGCGCATTTATATAACTTACATTACCGGTATTATTTAACTTGCTGACACCTTGGCTGTCGGTTGCTTCATCGCTTAAGCCCTTTAAACACGGGTTACCTTGGCAATTTGGAGCATCGTAATAAACAGCTTCTCGCGAGGTAAACCTATCATCTCTTATGCCTATTAATGCCCTGTACGTGTTGTTTGCTCCACGGTCTGTATAAAAAATGAGTGGTGCTTGATGCTCATCAAAACTTACTGCAATACCGAGTGGTCTATTATTAGCATCAACTACAGTAATTTGATTATCTACCTTAGTTTGGTGGCGCTTAATAAGGGCATCCCTTACTAAAATCACCCCACCAATTGAGCCAATAATTAAAATAGTTATAATTAATATAAGCTCAATAGTAAGTATGTACCCTTGTTGATAATGCTTTTTCATATCAGGCTCCTATAACACTTCTACAAGCATTTTAAGTACGTTCATTACTTGTAATGCTGCGGGAAAAAACACCAATACCAAAAACATCGGAAAACAAATTAAGATAATGGGAAAGGTTGTGTGCATCGCTTTTTTGTTTACTTTTTTAGCGAGTAAAATGTTCTTTTTTAGAGCTAGGCCTTCAAGTTGAGCCTCTACTGCTTGGATAAGTGGCGTACCAAGTTTTGACCCTATTAACATTAAGTTGGCGAGTTTTTTAATTCCTAATACGCCAGTTCGTTCAAAAAGTGAATTAAATGCAAATTCACGATCTTTACCTGCGCTTAGTTCGAATAAAAATAACTTTAGCTCTTTGTATAATGGGTGTTTTTGACTTAATCCATGATCAACCGCCAGTGCAAATGAGCGCTCTAGTGAAAATCCAGCGCGCATGTAAACCAGTAACACCCGTAAAAAAAACTCTAAGCTATTATTTATAACGGTTTTACGTTGATTTTTACGTAATAAAAACCAGCATTCGGGTGCAAAAAAACACATAAAACACAGTAATAATTTAATCGATTGGCTCAGCTCATAACCTGTTAGTTCTATAACCGTAAATGCACTAAAAGTAGCAGCCACTTTGAAGCAGTACAGGCTTATTAATATTTTATTAATTTGAATCCCTGCTTGTCTTAGTTGACGTTTAGAGATGATGATTAGCGGATACCAATTAATGTTTTTAGTATCGGGTTTATCTAATTCGACTTTAAGAGATTGCCTATGAATATGGATAAATGAGCCCATACTTACTAAAAGTCCGATAAGTAAAAGTATATCAATCATAATGTTACCCTTAAGCTAAGGCGTAGCCATAAAAAACCAAATAGCTGACAAAGAAGCGCAACCGTTATAAATGCAATCCCATTAGGATCGTTTAATAATGGTTCAAACCAGGTTGGATCGGTATAGCTAAATAAAGGAATTAGTGCGTAAGGTAAAAAACCACTAAATACAGCAGCGTACTTAGTACCCGAAAGCTTAGCTTTTAGCTGTTGGCGGTCGAGGGTCCGAAGCGACATCATGTTGCATACGCTTTTTAGCATATCGGTTAAATCACACTGGCTTTGTGTATGTGTAATGATGCTATGAGCAAACAATCTTACGGTTTCGCAGTTGTATCTTTCAATTAAAGGGGCAAACGACGTTTCGGCATCACTACCCATGCTCATGCGTTGTATTAGTAAGGTGCTTTGTTTTTTTATATATGGGTCTGCATGTTCATCAGCAAACTGCATTGATTGCTGTAGCGATAACCCTGTGCTTAAACACGATTGTACGGTTTCAATAAATTCTAAAAAATGATGCTCAAATTTTGCTAATTTATAATGAGCCAAGTCAATCACAGTTATAAAACAGGTTACAAAAACCACGATTGAAATAATAAACGCGCTGGTTGATGCCTCTGGGTAATATAATTTAGCTAAAAACCATGAGCTACTAGAGAGCGAGCACGCCATGCTTATAAACCAGGCGTTACTTATGTTTAAGCCTAGCACTCGTAGTGACAAAGTAAGGACGTCTTTTTCTTCTAAAATATCTACTTTTTTAGTGCCTTGGCTGCTTTTATTTTTAGCATACAAAGAAACCAACACACTAGTTGCAAGTACAAAGGTTATAACCGCCGCTATAGCTAATAAATAATCAAGTTTAGTCATTGTTAGCCTCCGGGTTATTGTGCAGTAATGCTTTTAATTCTTGTGCATTTGCCCCTTGGCCTTTCATAAACTCAATAACACTCGAGGTATTTATTAACTCACTTTGTACAGGCTCTGCTTCGTTAATACTATATAGCGGGCTAAAATGTGCGCCGCCATTAACACGCTTAATTTCACCAATACTTTTTAGAGTTCGGGTGCCATTAGTTGAGCGAGAAACATGCACTATAAGTTGAATACTCGACGCGATTAGCGAACTTGTATGGGTATCGCTCAGTTGTGCATTGTGTAATTGCACTAAGGTAGATAAACGAATAACGGCATCATTTGCGCTGTTAGCATGTATGGTCGTCATCGAACCTTGGTGACCACAGTTCATTGCTTGGAGCATATCGATTACTTCGCCAGAGCGTACCTCTCCAACAAGTATTCTATCTGCGCGCATTCTAAGGGCTGCTTTTACTAAATCTCTTAGGCTTACTGCACCTTTACCATCGCTGTTTGTGTCGTGGGCTTCCAATTGCACAACATGGTTGTGATGCAAATTAAGCTCAGCGCTTTCTTCAATGGTTACAACACGTTCATTTGGATTAATTGAGTTGGCAAGTACGTTTAATAATGACGTTTTACCAGCCCCCGCATTGCCACACACTAAAATATTAACGCCTGTTTTAACTGCACTTTTTAAAAACGATAAGATGTTTTTATCTAAAAAATGATTATTAACTAAAAAGTCATCGTTTATTTTTTTATGATTAAACTTACGAATCGATACAATCGCGGCGCTGGTACACGCAGGCGGTACAATAATATGAACACGGCTACCATCTTTTAGTTTGCCATCAACAATTGGCATAAGCGCATTGACTTGTCGACCACAGCCATCAAGTAAGCGATCAACAAATCGGCGTAAATGGCGTTCGTCATCAAACTTACTGGCAGTGCAAAGTAGTTTGCCTTGTTTATCAATCCATATATCTTGCGTGTCGTTTATTAAAATATCACTAACCTGATCGTCCAGCATAAACTGTGCAATAGGACCCAGACCCTGAATTTCATCAAATACAGCCTGAACAACCTGCTCTTGTTGGTATTGATTAAATGAAGATTGATTAAATTGTGGAATTTCACTGCACAATGCAGAGATTTTTTCGAGAACATTACTTGATAAAAGCGCGGTTGGTTCTTGTTCGTACTCTTCGATAACGGCATCGTGCAATAGCTTTTTAAGCTCTTCAAAGGTACTTAAACTGGTTTGAACTTCTTCATGTTTGCTTGATAAATTAAACATAAAAACTCACTTAGCTACATATACAGCTTCATTTTTAACGCCTTTAACCACTTCGATTGTGCGACTGGTTTGTAAGCGTGAAAAGTTTTGCAAACGACCTTGTTCAATGTCATAAGCGCTATGCACAATAATTGAAACTTTGTCGGCGTTATCTATACCCGCCAACGAATAAACATCTTTTGGAAGTACCGCAAGGACTAATGAAACACCGCCCGCAGCGGAGTTAGACTCTTTAGCTAAATTATCCATTACGCCACTTTTAGCGGCTTGCGATTTAGGACCTTTTGAAACACCAATCAACTGTACATCACGGGCAACTGTTCTTACTAAGCGATTAGTTTTAGCGACTATGTCGAGTCGGTCACCTTTGTGTATGCGCGAAAGCGGAATATCTAAGGTGTTTAGTTTTAAAGTATATAAAACACGCCCTGCCGGAATGGCTTCTGATAAATTTTGGCTTTTTTCTCTAATAAAATCGGTGTCGAATAAGGGTTGTTCAACCATTTTATTAGTTGCTAATTTTTGACCTATTAATGCACGCGGATTTTGAACGCTCAGTGCAATATTTGAATAGTTACTTGGATCTATACTCTTTTGCTCTACATCGTGAACGGTTACAGTTTGGCCGGCAGACATATTTTTGTTTACTACCCAAGCTGTTACGCTATTTTCATCGTTTACCTGTCTAATACCCAAAGCCGAAGCTAACATGCCAGAGGTGATGAGTAATATGAGAGCCGCAGTGGTTGCGCCTTTGTTACTTTTACTTTTCATAATATTCCTCCAGAGTAACTTTCACTGCCACACTTTTTGTGGCAGTGAGCCTTAAGCTTGGTATTCAAACCTGCTTGCCTTATATTGGGTACCTTGCGTTAGTTACCTTGTGAGCCGCCTGCCGTTGTACGCGTTGCAGCATCACCACTTGGTGTTGCACTAACAAGTGCGGCACTTTCACTAAAGTCTGATGCAACAAAAGTGAATGAACTACCATCGCCTGCGTACACATCAACTGAATCTACAAACCCAGAACCAGACACTTCAGCTGTGCCTTCGGCGTTAATCATGCCGTCAAATACATAGCTTTGGTCAAGTGAGCCAATTGCTTCAGCTACATCTTCAAGTTCGCTGGTTACCGAGTCACGTAATGTAGATAAACCAATTACAAGTGCCGCTACCATTGAAGTAGAAAGAATGATTAGCTCTGACGTTAGTACAAAACCTTTTTGCTTTTTGCTATTTAAGTTATGTTTAATAGTTTTCATAATCGTAGCCTTTAAATTAGAAGAGCTTATGCTCACTTTATATATAGCGAGGACCATGCCAACTAATTAAATCCTTTAAATACATATGGTTAGTGTGTTTAGATTATTTATTCTTTAGCTGTTTTTACTTTTGATTTGCAAAATGCAAATCAATATTAAAAAATAATTTTTAGATACTTAATGTTAGAAACGCTCTGTTAAATTATTAAAACTAATAGGTATTCAAAAAGGGTTAAATATTAGAAGCAGTCTTGTGGGGTAACTTATAAAACGTATGATTAGCGTAAGCTCTACTACTATTTTTGATAAATAATAAAGTGGTTTTGGCTCCTTAATAATGCCAAATTTTAGGTATAAAAAAAGGCCCGAAGGCCTTAAGAATAACAATTACCTAAAACAGAGAGTTTACCGCGCCTAGCAAGTGCTTTTTTATGCGTGGGTTCTACACGTAAAACTTGCTCATAGTAGCCACAGGCCAATAAATTATTGGTATTAGCTTCTTCAATTAACCCTTTATGGTAAAAATAGGCGGTACTATTTAAACCAAACTTAACCGAAAGCTCTAAGTAGTTTGAAGCTATAACGTAGTTGCCCTGGGCATAATGTATAGAGGCCATTTGCAGGTATGGTGAAGCATGTGTACCAAAAACATCAACGCCGTATTGAGCAATACTTTTTGCTTTAGCTAAATTACCTTGCTCTATTGCTAACGTAACCCCTAAAGTAATTGCATTTAATGGTGGATTAGCTTTATTCAGTAATGTGTTTATAACTTGTTGAGATTGATTAGCACGGCCACTTTTATAAAGTACGTAGGCCGATATCGACAGTATTGCCGTGTTATCGGGGTGTTCAAGCATTAACTGATTCACCTCATGCACTAGGTTTAAACAGTTACTTGCATTTATACCTTCACACTTTAATGGTTGGGCATTTAATTGGTATTTTTTTACTATGTCACCCAACGCGTTGTAAGGATTTACTGTTGGCTTGTAATCAATATGAGCGCAACCCGATAAAGTAAGCAGTAAAATAATATAAAATATTTTCATAGCCCTTGCTCCTGTATATAGCTAAGTACCTGTGTGTCTATATTTGCCTGTTCCCACGAACGTAATGTGTTAATTGGTTCACGCACCAGATTTGGAGTTACAACAATTATAAGCTCGCGGTTGTTTTCACTTTTGCTGGTTGTTTCACTTAACTTGCCTAGCATGCTATTGCCGTTGCCATCAGGTACAAAGTCGTGGCTTGCATTGTTATCGGTGCTAATTAAGCCACCAATAATAAGAGGCTGACCATCTTTTAAACGCGTTGACGTTTGCATGCTGCGTGTATTAAATGCACTACTGTTTAAACTGCTGCCTGTGCTTTGTGCAATTTCGGCAGTTAACGTGGTATCGGGTAATGAAATTACTGGGTTTAGATCAAGTGTTATTCTATCTTTGTCGTCAACCATGGCGCGTACATTTAATTCAACTCCGAATGATTTAAATTCTGTACCGCTAAACACCGACCCACTACTACCTTGCTGACCGCTTGTAATGCCAGATGGGCTATAACTTGTAGGTACAGGTACTTCACCACCGACTTTAAACACGGCACTTTCACCGGCTAAAACCGTGATTGTAGGGCGAGAAAGCGTTCGAGAAATACCTTCTTGTTCAAGTAATGAAAATAACATATCAATGGCAAACTGTGAGGTAGAAAGCTGTAAGTTATTAGTTAATTGACCGCCAATTAATTGCAGCGCATTTTCTATTGTTGCAGAGCCTGATTCGCGTTCAGTCATACCGTCACGGCCAAATAAACCCGCTTCTTTTTCATATCCATTAGAGAGCACGCTAATATCTGGGCGCCATTGCTTTAACCTACGTTGATTTACTTCGTATAGCTGCACCGATACACGCACTTGCGGTAAATCTTCAACTTCAATACTCGACAAAACTTTACCGCCAGCCACTGACAGCAACGTTGCTCTTGCAATATTAGAACTCACATTACTTAAATTTAATCCTGAGGTAGCATCATTTATTAAACCGCCTGACTCGTTGGCAAGTACTTCAATACCTGAACTTTTATCCTGCGTTGCGCCGCCCATTAAATTATTAGGATCAAGAGGAGAGCCCTGAGTTTGTAATGCTTGCTCTGGTTCGAATAATTTATTAATTGTATTTAATAAGCGCACTAGCTCTATCTGGTTTTTTACAGAGCCGGAAAGTAAAAACACATCGTTGTCGTCATTTGATAACTCATCAACCGAGATGCGTTTAATGGTCACTTTATCTGCGCCCATTGATTTAATCACTTCGCTAATACGCTCTTCTTTTGGCTTGGGTGCTTGAGTTACTTTTATTAAATTAATAATAGCGACTTTACTCGAGTTTTGAGAGCTGCCGCCGTTTGCGTTACCCAAGCCTTGCAAGCGTTGAGCAAGTGAATTAAACATACCTTGGTTAGGATTTGAGGTGATAACGGGTTGTGATGCTTGTGAGCTACTGGCATAAAGGTAGTTTTTTGCAGCTTCATAAGCGGCATGACGATAATTTATAGTAGGTACTTCACCACGTAATACAACAGCATGGCGATCAGGTGCTATGGTTAACTGCACGTCAGGGTGAATATCGTTTAAGGCATTTTCTAGTACGCTGTAGTCTTCGGTTACGCCAAGTAAAAATGTTTCAGAGCTTTTATCGTCGTACCACACCATCATAGATGTACGGCCTAACTTTTTAGCTAAAATTAGTAGCTCGCGACCATTAACCACGTTCACATCAAGCGTTGTTTCGTGGCCTAGTGCTATACGCGAAATATCACGGGTAAACACAAAGCGAGTATGCGTCCATTTAACCAAGTGCGATACTTTTTGTACCCGCTCACCATTTGCATTTTCTATATAATCTAAATGACTTTCACTGCCCATAGCGGTAAAAGATATTAGTAATAGTATAAAAATAAATTTTAACATAAGCCTTTCCCTCAATTTGCTTACTATATAGGTAGCAAGTATGAGGCCAAAGGTTTTTGTTTTTATAATCAATGGATTAAGATGTATGAACGTGTTTTTTATTATTTTGATTCGCAAATTGCAAATCAATGATTCACACAGGGATTAATAAAGGAATAAGCTTAAAAGGGGTAAGCACAGAGCATGTAAATACGCTCTGCACTGGTATTAATTAATGCAAAGCGGCTGTAAACGGAATGCTTTCACAAATTTTAGCTTCAGCTATAAGCAGCTCTTCTAGACGAACATCAACTTCTTCTTTTTCAAAGTATTCGTAAGCGAGTTCTACAAATAGGTTTTTATGTTTTTCTTCTGACTTAGCAATAGCAACATAAAAGTCTTTTTCTTTACCCTCAGGAAGTGCTTGTGCAACTAAAGAAAAACGCTCGTGGCCACGTGCTTCAATGACACCACCTACTAGTAATCGGTCCATTAAAAAACCATCACGACCGTGTCTAAATAGTGCACGTATTTGTTTTATGTACGGATCTTTTTTGTCGTCACCTAAGTTTACATCGCGCTCTAAAAGTAACTTAAGCACTTGTTTAAAGTGTATTAATTCTTCTAGTGCTAAATCGGTCATGGCTTTTACTAATTTACGTTTGTCTGGGTAATGCGAAAGCATAGACATAGCCATACCCGATGCTTTTTTTTCAGCAGCGGCATGATCTTGTAAAAAAGTATTAAAGTCAGCAAGGACAACTTCGGTCCATTCAAATGGGGTGTGGTATTTTAATTCAAACATGTTCTGTACAACTTAAATAATAATGCGGGGATTTTAACGTATTTGTTTTAAAAAATCTTGTAAGGCAGTAATTTATCTATCCGTCCTTTAGCCGTAGATTCAACTTTTAACGGGTGTTTAATATCGTTCCACGCGGTGACTTTGCCGCCCATATTCATTTTTTCAAAATCAGTTTTATCACTTTTTAATGCTAAAAAATCGCATAACTTTTTATAGCTATCAGGCTTTGCTATATCAATGGATAAAAAATCGTTGTCGCGGTTATTAAAGTACGTTTGAGCATCATTAAAATGTTTTTTATAGCAGTGAGCTAAGTAACTATCGTCGCTAATATTATTAAGCGAAAGCTCACTAAACGTATTTAAATAACAGCGTTTTATATGAATATTAAAGCCCCCGTCTGCACGGGTTAAATTAGTGTGCATACGCGTTAAAAGCTGTTTTATTGATACAAGCCATGCACCAAGTTCGCGCTCTAAATAAATAAACTTAGAGTGTGGGTAATGAATATCAAGCGCTTTAAAGTCATTAAATATGGGAGTGTCGGCAATCGCGTTAGCATTTTCAAAACAAGCATTAGTATACGCGGTATGCGCCGTTGTAATACCAAGCTCTAAAAATGCGTGGCACACACTCGTTGTGCCGGTACGCGGTAAACCTATTATAAATATTTTGCTCATTAACTTTTCTTTAATTAGCCACGTGTCACTAGCAATACAAAGGCGCTAACAATAATCACTAAAAATGTAGTAATAGTACCAATTTGGCGATATTTCAGGCTTTTTTCTACTATGCCTATATTTTGAAACACACGCCCTATTAATAACGCACCACCTAATATATGACAGTAATGGCTAGCAATCCCTTGGTATTCTGCCAAAAAAAGTAAAATTAAAGCAATTGGCACGTACTCCATAAAGTTAGCGTGGGCACGCACAGCACGTTGCAGCGTTGCGTTACCATTATCACCAAGTGATATCTGCTCCGCGCGGCGCACTTTTATTACGTTAAAGCTCAAATAAATGTAAAAGAATGCAAGTAATGCAGCATAAGTTGAAATGATCACGGCGTTTTCCTGTTATTTTTATCGCATAAGCATGCGCTTTATTATTGTGGGCGTGATAATAACATATAAATTTGAGCAGCATTATCAGAAGTTTAATAAATGCCTATGCTAAGCTAAGGGTATTAAGTAAGTAGAAAAATACATAAGGATTTTATGTTTGTACCTCGCAAAGTAGCCGACAGTTACCGTGAAATGATTAACAGTATTGGCTTTTACCCTTCTATGCTTTCAGTGGGCTTTTTAGTATTTGCCATTATAACTATGTCGGTTGAATATTTAGCCCCTATTGAGCAGCTAAAATCGTTTATATCGGTTGTACTTGTTGATAGCGCCGAAAACGCGCGTACTATTTTAAGCACCTTAGCAGGGAGTATTATTTCGCTAACTGTTTTTAGTTTTTCTATGGTTATGGTTGTTTTAAATTCGGCCAGTGCGAGTTTATCGCCCCGCGTAGTGCCTGGGCTTATTACGCGTAAATCACACCAAATGGTTTTGGGGTTTTATTTAGGCAGCATAATTTACTCTATTATTATGCTTATAAATATTAATAAGCTTGATGGTGGCAGTACGGCAATTCCTTCAATTGGTGTGTTGTTTGCACTTATTTTTGGCCTGATTTCATTAGGTTTGTTTGTATTTTTTATACATTCAATCTCTCGCGCCATTCAGGTTGATAACGTATTAAATGGCTTGTTTAGCCAAACTAAAAACGAAATTAAAACAATAATACAAAGACAACAAGAGAACCCAGTAGAAGACTTTCCAGACTTTAGCAAATGGCATTCGGTTAGCAGTAAAACAGAAGGGTATTATAAAGGCGTACATACCGATAAGCTGTGTGCCATTTTGGCAGAGCAAGATATAAAGGTGTATATATCTGTAAACCAGGGCTATTTTACAGTTAAAGGCTATCCGTTTTTAAAATGTAATAAAGATATAGCGAACGATGAAGAGCTGATAAATAAAATTCTCGACTGCTTTATTTTTTATATAGAAGAGTACATTAGCGATCATTACCGTTATGGGTTAACGCAAATATCAGAAATTGCAGTTAAGGCAATGAGCCCGGGCATAAACGATCCAGGTACTGCGGTTAAATCAATTGATATGCTGAGTATTTTACTTATTCAACGGCTGTCAATTAACGATATTAACTACTCGTTTAAGCACAGTGATAATGCCCCATTGTTGTACCTTCATGAAACAAGCTTTGATGAGTTATTACACGACAACTTTACACCGCTGCGTAATTACGCCAAAGGCGATGCATACGTAATGACAAACGTGCTTGAGGCATTTAAAAATATTTTGTTTGTTGCCCATAAAGATACCGATGCACGCAACAGTTTATTTAACTATTTAAATGCGATTGTTGATGACATAAATGAACATGTAACTAATGAATACGACAGACGCGAAGTGACTAATATGCTCAACTCAATAGCGCGTATTAGCCAAGAGCAAGGTGAGAAGTTGGTGGCACGTTTTGAGCACCACCAAAAATAAAGTTTAATCTATGTAGTACACAGCGTAGCTTGAGGCTGTTACTTTAATCTCTCCAGCATGGTAGGCATCAGGTACATAGTTACTTGGTGCGCTATCAGCCATCATTACTTTTTCTGTGCGCATATAAGGTTGCGACTGCACATTGAGTGGACTTAGTGACGCGCTGTACAACCCTTTTAAATCAACGCCATAATCTTCACTAAACTCTTTTGCTGCATCCCGTGCGTCTTTAATTGCTAACTTTTGCGCTTTTTTATGCAGCTCGTTGTAGTTACTTGCTAAAAATTGCGTTTGATTAATTTCGTTAATACCGTTGTTAACTAAGCTTTGTAGTAACTCAGGGTATTTATTTATATCGCTAAGTTTTACAGTTAATGTACGAGAAACCTTAAAGCCTTTAAATTCTTGATTACCGGTAGTGCGGTTGTATTGGCTATCACGGTTTATTGAAATTTGTCCGGCGTTTATATCTCCCTCTTTAACACCAATTTCTTTTACGAGCTTAATTGCCTTGGCGATGGTTAAGTCGGTTTTATTTTTAGCAGCAATTAAGTCTTTATCAACTTCAGTAATACCTACGCTAAGCTGTACGTAATCTGGCATTGTAGTAAGAGTCGCTTCGCCCTTAACATAAATATGAGGAGCATCGGGAGTCGCTGCCGCGAGTGCATCAAAACTAAGTACGTTTAAAGCCAGTGCACCACCTAAAACAAAAGTCAGTGTTTTCATTAAGTCGATCCTTTAATTATGTAAAAACAAGTAAACACCGTACGTGGTTAATTAAATATGAACAAGCACAAAAAAACAGGCCATTGCCTGTTTTTTGTTAAGCGTTGTAATTAATGCTATTACACCATTTACTTTTAATTACGTATAAACGTTATTAAACACTACAACGTTTATAGTTACGGTATTTTGGTAACCAGTAATTTTTGTCGATTGCTGCCCATAACGCATCATCAGTAATCTCAAGAGCAACGCCCTCTTCGATTGCTTTTTTAGCAATGGCAAATGCAATACGCTTACTTAGCGTTTCAATTTCAGTTAGGGCTGGTAATAAACTACCTTTACCTATGTTTGCACGCGGCGACGACTCTGCAAGCATTTCGCTAGACACACTTAACATAGCATCTGTAATGCGTGTCGCTTTAGCGGCAATAACCCCTAAACCAATACCAGGAAAAATATAGCTATTGTTACATTGTGGGATTGGGAAAATTTCACCGTTGTGTTCAACCGGATCAAACGGGCTACCTGTTGCAACAAGTGCCTTGCCATCTGTCCATTTAATAACATCAGCAGGATGCGCTTCTACCTGCTTAGATGGATTACTCAATGGGAAAATAATTGGCTGCTCACAACCTGCGTGCATTGCACGAATAGCTTGCTCAGTAAATAAACCAGGTTGGCCTGAAACACCAATTAAAATGTCTGGTTGTGCACAGTTCATAACATCAAGAAGTGATGCGTATTCACCGCTGTAAGTCCAATCACTTAACGAGCCTTGCGGTTGTGCAAGTGCTTGTTGGAAATCGCGTAAGCCTTCCATACCCTCTGAAAGCAGGCCAAAACGGTCAACCATAAATACTTGGCTACGCGCTTGAGCTTCTGTAATACCTTCAAAAACCATTTGGCTAATAATTTGCTCAGCAATACCACAACCAGCAGAGCCTGCACCCACAAAAACTACTTTTTGTTGGCTTAGGGTTGAATTTTTAACGCGACACGCAGCAAGTAAAGAACCGACCGTTACAGCCGCAGTACCTTGAATGTCATCGTTAAAGCTACAAATTTCATTGCGGTAGCGCTTAAGTAACGGCATTGCATTTGGCTGTGCAAAATCTTCAAACTGAAGTAATACATTTGGCCAGCGACGTTTAACCGCTTTAATGAATAAATCTAAAAACTCATCGTATTCGTCTTGAGCAATACGCTTATGGCGTGCACCCATGTACATAGGGTCGTTTAAAAGCTTTTCGTTATTAGTACCCACATCAAGCATTACAGGCAATGTGTATGCTGGGCTTATACCACCACACGCAGTGTAAAGTGACAATTTACCAATTGGGATACCCATGCCACCAATACCCTGATCGCCTAGGCCTAAAATACGCTCGCCATCGGTTACAACAATAACTTTTACTTTACCTTTGGTAGCGTTGCGTAAAATGTCGTCAATTTGGTAACGATCTTCATACGAAATAAATAAGCCACGTGCGCTGCGATAAATGTCTGAGAATTTTTCACAAGCGTCACCAACTGTAGGCGTGTAAATGATTGGCATCATTTCTTCAAGGTGGTCACGCACTAAACGGTAGTAAAGTGTTTCGTTGTTATCTTGAATCGCACGTAAGTAAATATGCTTATTAAGGTTGTCGGTAAAGCTAGAATACTGCTGATAACAACGCTCAACTTGCTCTTCTATTGTTTCAAAGCGAGGAGGAAGTAAACCAGCAAGATTGAAATTTTCGCGTTCTTTTTTACTAAAGGCGCTGCCTTTATTTAATAGCGGTGTTTCAATTAGGCCAGGGCCAGAATGATGAATATATAAGTAGTTAGGATCAGTATTAGTTGTCATATTTCCAGGCTTTAACGGAGTCTTAAGTTATGATCTGTCATTATCAGTGTTAGAGGTTTAATTGCAACGACAATTAAGCTAGTCAGACCATTGAGAGAAAATACATGCGGGCTTCACTGCCCGCATGCATATTATACATAATTTAAAATTTGATAGTGGCGTTATTATCAGTTAAATCAGATAACGCAACACCTTCACGGCGAGGGTCTGCACCACCATATAAGGTATTATTTTTAACTTCAACTGCGTGTAAGCCTGAGTTTAAATCAATAATACGTACATTGTGGCCGCGTTTAGTAAGCGCAGGCGCAATGGCTTCAATGGTTGTGCCTTTTTCAAGGCTGGTGTAATCGTTACGATTTGTTGTACGCGGTAAGTTAATAGCGTCTTGCGCTGATAAATTCCAATCAATAACACCCACAACAACTTGTGCAACGTAATCAATGATACGACTACCGCCAGGTGAGCCTACAATTAAACGTAAGCTGCCATCTTTATTAAATACCATTACCGGTGACATAGAGCTACGCGGGCGTTTACCAGCCTCTACACGGTTTGCTACAAGCTTGCCGTTTTTACGTGGCGATAACGAAAAGTCAGTTAGTTGGTTATTTAAAATAAAGCCATTAACCATAACCGTAGAGCCAAACGCCATTTCAATTGAACTGGTCATCGAAACTGCATTACCTTTACTATCTACAATAGAGACATGCGAAGTAGAAGGTAACTCGTATGAATCATCCATTGCATAACTTAAGTACCCTACTGGATTACCGGCTACGGCTTTTTGGTCTGTTTCGGTAATTAATTTAGCGCGTGAGGCAATGTAATCTTTGTTTAAGAGTTCTTGTGTAGGTACTTGAGTGAAATCGGGATCGCCCATGTACATATCGCGATCGGCAAATGCAATACGCGAAGCTTGGCTAAAGTAATGAATCGCCTTTTCGCCATTTGGTTTAAGTGCGCTCATATCTTTATGCTCAAGTAAGCCAAGCATTTGTAGTACTGCTACACCGCCACTACTTGGTGGCGCCATAGAGCACACGTTATAAGCACGGTATTGTATACATACCGCATCGCGTTCTTTACTTTTGTAATCTGCTAAATCTTGCACACTTAATTTACCAGGGGCAACTTTAGAGTGCTGTACAGCATTAACCATTTGTTTAGCGTTTTCGCCTTTGTAAAATGCATCAATGCCCTGCTTTGCGATGTCTTTGTATAAATCAGCAAGTGGTTGATTCTTTTTAACGCTACCCGCTTCGATTAATTTTCCATTTGGGTAAAAGTATTCGTTAATAATCGGCATACTCAATACGCCTGGGTTTAACTGGCGTGCTAATAAGCCATGTAAACGCGGCGAAATTACAAAGCCTTGCTCTGCAAGTTCAATAGCCGGTTTAAAAAGCGCTTCCCACGGCAATGTACCGTATTGTTTATGCGCGCTTGCAAAGGCATGTAAAATACCAGGCACACCAACAGAGCGTCCGCCTACTACAGCTTCAATCCATTTAACGGCTTTACCGTGCTTATCTAAAAACAGTGTTTCGTCTGCATTTGCAGGTGCTGTTTCGCGGCCATCAAAACTAGTCAGCTTATTGTTTGCTTTGTTGTAGTACATCATAAATGTACCGCCGCCAATACCTGACGATTGCGGTTCAACTAAAGTAAGCACTAGTTGAGTTGCAATGGCAGCATCTACGGCACTGCCGCCTTGGGCTAAAATTTGTTGACCGGCTCTGGAGGCATATGGATTTGCCGCAGCAACCATGTATTTATCACCTTGCACTACTTTTTTATGGATTAATCCAGTAGCTGCTTCAGGTTCGCGAGTTTCAATTTGAGTTGCTTGCTGTGCAAATGAAGGCAGTGATACTGCGCACAGTCCAATGGCAAATAATGAGTTAAGTTTAAAATGCATAAAAATACTAAAAACACTTAATTACGTAGTTGTATTTGGCATCTTAAAGTTAAACGGGCACAATATGCAAAAATTTTGACTAAAAAAATATAATAAAATGCTTAATTTACCTATTCAACCTCGTTATATATTACCGCCTATTATTCTGCTGCTATTTAGTACCATTTTTGCTGCATTTGATTTAAATAATTTACTTGAATTTAACCGAAGCTTAATTGATGAAGGCGAACTGTGGCGAATTTTTTCTAGCCAATTTGTTCATGCTAATTGGGCTCATTTGGGACTAAATGCCAGTGGTGTTTTACTAATATGGCTTTTACATGGCGAATACACATCACCTACTCGCTACGCTTTTAATACAACTGCGCTAGCACTGTGGTGTGGACTCGGCGTGTATTGGTTTTGCCCAAGCATACATATTTACACCGGATTAAGTGCTCTGCTGCATGGTGTAATTATTTGGGGGGCAGTTAAAGATATAACCTTAGGGCTTAAATCGGGTTATTTATTATTTATAGGCGTATGGATTAAAATAGCGTTTGAGCAATTTAGCGGCCCTAATGCTGATATTGGAAAGCTTATTAACTCCACTGTGGCTATTGACGCACATTTAATTGGTGTAATTGGCGGGACTCTGCTTGCCCTACCACTGGCTATAGAGCTCCTTAAAAAAAACTTTAAAAAGAAAAAATAAAGTTAGATTTTGTTCAACCCAATAAAAACGCCGCATTAGTTAACTAAACTAATGCGGCGTTTTTGTTTTTATACTTTAAGAATTAAAGATTAAAGCGTTTCTTTAAATAATTTATGAATACGGCGGTATTCGTCTAACCAACTTGAAGGCTGTACAAAACCATGTGGTTCAACAGGGAATATAGCTGTTTCAAAGTTTTGTTTTTCAAGCTCTATTAAGCGCTGTACTAAACGCACTGAGTCTTGGAAAAACACGTTATCGTCAACCATGGGTGCGTTAATTAATAAACGTTTGTTTAAACCCTCAGCGTAATAAATTGGCGAGCTGCGCTCATATGCAATCGGGTCAACATCAGGATGGTTTAATATATTAGCCGTATAACCTGTGTTGTAATGTGCCCAGTCGGTAACAGGTCGTAGTGCCGCACCTGATTGAAATAACTCAGGCGCGGTAAACAATGCCATAAAGGTCATAAAGCCGCCGTATGAGCCACCATAAGTACCAACTGCTTTGGTATCAACGTTGGCATTTTGCGCCATCCATTTAACGCCATCGGCTAAATCTTGTGTTTCAGGTGTGCCCATTTGACGATAAATCGCGGTGCGCCAATCACGGCCGTAACCTTTAGATGCGCGGTAATCCATATCCATTACTATGTAACCTTCATCAGCGAGCAATGAATGAAACATAAATTCACGAAAATAAACCGAAAACCCCATATGTGAGTTTTGTAAGTAACCCGCGCCGTGATTAAAAATAACCGCTTTGCGGTTTTTACCTACTTCACCTTCTACGTAATCAGCTGGGTAGTACACTTTTGCGTATATTGGTTGATCAGTATGGCTCGATGGCACAGCAACAATTTTAGGTGCAGTTAGCTTTTTAGCTAAAAACTCATCCGACACAGTATGCGTTAATCGCGTTGCTTTCGTATTGGCTTTAGCGTCAGCTACATAAAGCTCATTAGGCATGGTAATTGTAGAGTGCTTAAGGAGTAACTTAGTTTCATCTGGGCTTAACGTGTAATCAGTCATGCCATTTAAGTCAGTAACTTGCTCGCTATTACCTGTTTGTGGGTTAACACGGTAAATTTCGTACAGACCTGGGTGCTCAACATTCGCTTTGTAATAAATTGCGCTGTCATCGCTGGCAAGCGTTAAGTTAGAAACCTCAAATTGGCCTTGTGTTAGCGCGGTTGCTTTGCCGTTAATTGGTTTTTTATAAAGCTGGCTGTAACCCGACTCTTCCGATAGGTAATAAAGCGTGTTTGAGTTATGTAACCAACCAAAGTCGTTAAACGCGTAAGCAATCCATGCATCGTCATGCAGGCGATGTTGCGACACAAGTTTGTTGCTTTCAAAATCAACGTTCGCAAGCCAGCGGTCTTTGTTGTCCCACGCTTCTAGCATGACAGCCACTTGCGAGCCGTCATCGTTCCATACTATTGGGCTTTGCTCAAAACCCCAGTCCATAATAAGGTTAATGCCACGAGGCACCTTTTTAGACTTATATGTTTTACCATCACGTGCATAATTTTCTTTTTTAACTGCGGCTAAAACATCTTCGTCAAAGCCCGGTAAGGTATTAAAGCTAAGTGATGTTTGCTCTTTGTTAGTTAAATTGATGTACACAAGCTTTGAGGTTTCTTCTTTAGCGTCGGCTACACGGCGGCGTGCTTTTTTAGGCTCAATGGTTGCATCATCAGTGATGTAGTTAGGCATAATATCGCCATCACCACGCCAATCTGTTTGCTTTTGTACAACGACTAACAGTGCATCACCATTTGGCGAAAGCTGCGCTTCTGCAACTTTATTACCGTCACCTAAGTAGTAAGCCGTGTTAGCAATTGAATCGTTTTGTTCATTAATTTGCTCATTACGTGCTTGCTTATCTTTTTTATTTTTTTGTTGAAGCGCCACAAACTTAATCAATTTATGCTGCTCTTTAGCAATATACGTGCTTGGCTCTTCAATACCTTTTGGCTCATCAGCAAGTTTTAAGTTAGCAAGCTCTGTGGTTAAGCCTGTTTTTAAATCAACTTTAAAAAACACATTGCCTTGGCGGTAAACTAAATCGCCGTTATTTAAAAATTGTGGTTTAGACTCGCTCGCTGATGTCGCTGTAATTTGCTTAAGTTCACCCGTTTTTAGGTTTTTAACAAATACATTGCCTTTAAAGGTGTAGGCCGCCATTGTTTTATTTTTTGAATAAACGGCTTTATTTGAACCCACAGTATGAAGTTTATTAAGTGCAATTTGCTCTGCTGTTTGGCTAGTAACAGATTGGCTAAATAAATCGCGTAGTGTATTACCTTGCTCTTTTTGAGCATAAATAATAGTAGCCGAATCGCTTGCCCAATAAGCGCTCTCTGGCTGATTGCCCATCCAATCCGGATCGGCCATTGCTTGTTCTAGCGTTATTTTTTGTGAGCCGATATCTGCTGGCGTGTTTACAACCGCAGCAACCGATGTTGCTGGTAAAGCACTTTGCTGTGTTGATGAGGTGTTAGCGGTCGCGCTACAACCTGCAAGCATGACACTTGAGGCAACAGCTAAGGCCACTAACGTTTTAGATGAAGAAAAATTAAAAATCATAGTGCTTCTATACGGTTATTATAATTAAGCCGTATTTAAGCAGAAGCACTCAAGTTATTGCAATTTTTTAAGATAAATAGCCATTAAACAGGGTAAAGCTCAGTTTACTAGCGCATCCTCTGTTAATAGGCGTTATTCAACGATTAAATCAAGCCACACCAGTCGATGATCGCTCGATGCGTTTCTGTCTTTAATTAAACGATATTCATTACTCGTTTTAGTAGGCCAAAACACACCACCATCCTTAATTTTTAAGCCGTAGTTTGACGGTAAAACGTAATCAACACGCGCTTGCCAATTAGCACTGTAATTTTGTGCATAAGGCACATCATACTGCTCTCTAGCGCCCTCACTTTTTGGAATAAAGCTTGCATTTATCAATGGGTTTTTAAGCAGTTGGTCGGTGGTATTTGTGCGGGCTTTATCGCCCTCTGGTGCAGCATTTAAATCGCCTAAAATAACAAACCGAGAGTAAGTTTTTAAACCGCCCTTTTCCCCTTTATCATCGTAAATATACTTAGCGTTTGAAACGTAATCGGCAATTAACCTTACTTCATCGTGGTTACGTTTGCCGTTTCTATCCTCTTCACCGTCAAATACAGGGGGGGTTGGGTGAGATGCAATAACATGAATGGTTTTATCATTTACGTTAATAGGTAAATCCCAAAACGATTTAGAGCTAAGTCTTAACGCTTGCCATTCTTGTGTGTTATACCAGTTTTCGCCTGTTTTAGGCATTACGGGCATTTGTGCATTTGGCATGTCTTTATATTTAAAGGTTTGAAGGGTTCTTACTTTATCAAAATCGATTGGGTATTTTGACAAAATAGCCATACCGTAATGGCCTTCAAAAAAGCCAAAACCTTGTGCATCGCCCATCACGCCATTTTTCTTGCCATCGTTATCTAAATCAAACTCAGTGGCTAGGCCTGTATTTACAGGGGCAATATAAGAGTAAGGGTAATTAATAGCGGCTTGTTTTTGCTGACCTACATTTAAATAATGCTTATTAAAGTATTCAATTCCCTGCTCTTTTGGGATGTAATCAAATTCGTTAAGTAAAATAATGTCAGGGCGAACACGTTGAATAATTTCCGCTATATTCTTAATTTGCTGGTGGTTTGCTTTAAGTGCATTAACTAAAGCATCACTTTTAACTTGCTCACCTTTAGGTGTGTGATTAGTTGCATCCATACTTACATTAAAAGTAGCAACACGAAGAGAGTCTGATGCAAATGCACTGTTACTAAAAAAAGGACTAAAAGAAGCGGCAACAAGTAGTGCGCTATAAATTGCTTTAAGTTTCATTAAATAATTTCACTGTAAAATTTTAGACCCAATCATTATTTCACAATCTAGGTAACCTTGCGCCTTTTTTAAATACAAAAAAATGCCGAGCAAGCTCGGCATTTAATAAAACGGTTAGCCATTTAATGAAGAATTATGTTAGCCGCCGCTTTTAAAATACCTGGGTAGTCTTGCTCAGGTAGATATTCAGTAAGCTCACCTAATTTATCTGCTAGATCGTTCATGCTAGTGGCTGATACATTTATATGGCCCATTTTACGACCTGGTTTTGCCGTTTTACCGTACCAGTGGCTAGTCACATCTGCGTATTTTAGTACGTCAGCTGGAATATTAGGTTGCCCTAGTACGTTTATCATCGCGGTAATGTGTTTAAGCTCTGTATTACCAAGCGGCAAACCTGCAACAGCACGCATGTGGTTTTCAAACTGTGAGCAATGGCAGCCTTGTTGCGTCCAGTGGCCTGAGTTATGTACACGCGGTGCAATTTCGTTAACGAGTAACGTGCCTTGTACATCAAAAAACTCTATTGCTAATACGCCAACGTAGTTAAGCTCGTTTGCTATTTTTGTAAATGCATCGTTTGCTTGCGCTTCAACGCTGTGATTATTTTTACCGGCAATAGAAAGCGTTAACACACCATTTGTGTGCTCGTTTTCTGTTAGCGGATAAATAGCAACATTACCGTGTTTATCGCGCGCACCAATAATAGATACTTCACGATCAAACGGGATCATTTTTTCAGCAATAATCGTATGTGGGGTAAGCTGCGTACCCGATGCAATAAAATCAGCCATTTGTGACCAAATTTCGTCTATTTGACTATCCGATTTTAAACGCCATTGGCCTTTTCCATCGTAACCTGCTTGGCATGTTTTAATAACAAGTGGCTTACCTAGGGTTTTAACTGCGTGTTCTAGATGCGCTTTTTCAGTAATTAATTGATACGGCGCACAAGTTACGTTTGTTTTATCAAGCAATGCTTTTTCAAGCGAGCGATCGCCACCGGTTTTAATAGAAGCTTTACCTGGGTAAAACTTATTGCTGTTACAGCAAAGTGTTAGTACGTCATCAGGAATGTGCTCAAACTCTGCAGTAATTGCATCAGCGTTTAATATTGCTTGCTCAAGTGACGTGCTATAAACCTCACCAGTTAGCGGATGCTTAATTTGCTTGCTGCCTACATCGTACGCAACAACGTTTAAATTAAGCGGCGCGCCTGCAAGACTCATCATACGTGCAAGTTGCCCTGCACCTAATATTAAAATATTCATTATTACTCTGCAGGGTTTGGATTAGCTAATATAGTGTCGGTTTGAGCTTTACGAAACGCTTCAATTTTTGCAAAAATTTCTGGATTTTGACACCCTAAAATTTGTGCGGCTAGTAAACCTGCGTTTGCTGCGCCCGGCTCACCAATTGCAAGTGTGCCCACTGCAACGCCTTTAGGCATTTGGCAAATAGATAAAAGTGAATCAACACCATTTAATGCTTTTGATTTTACAGGTACGCCAAGTACAGGTAGTGACGTAAAAGCAGCTGCCATGCCAGGTAAATGCGCAGCGCCGCCAGCGCCAGCAATAATAACTTTAATACCACGTTCTGCGGCTGAACTTGCGTAATCAGCAAGTAATTGAGGAGTGCGGTGTGCAGACACGACTTTAGTTTCGTACTTAATGCCAAAATGCTCTAGCATAAGTGCTGCATGTTCCATGGTTGGCCAATCTGATTTAGAACCCATAATAATGCCAACAGTCATAAATACTCCTCAGTAATATATTTTTAAAATAGCGGACTTATGTCCTGTTTAAGCCGGGTATTATACCCAAAGCCATATTAATTGCGACTAATACAAAACTACAAAAACAAAAAAGCCATGTTTAAACATGGCTTTTTAGGGTTAACGGGTAAATAGCTAATTAAGCTTCTTTACTCGCTAGGTATTCTGCGTAGTTGCCTCTAAAGTCAATGATTTTACCATCTTTAACTTCCCAAATACGGGTAGCTACCGATGATACAAATTGACGATCGTGCGATACAAACATTAATGTACCTTCGTAGGCTTCAAGTGCTAAGTTAAGCGCTTCAATAGATTCCATATCCATGTGGTTGGTTGGCTCATCCATTAGCAATATGTTTGGTTTATGCATCATAATTTTACCAAACAGCATGCGGCCTTGCTCACCACCTGAAATTACTTTAACTGACTTCTTAATATCGTTTTGAGAGAACAGCATACGACCTAAGAAGCTGCGAACCACTTGCTCGTCGTCGCCTTCTTGTTGCCATTGTTCCATCCACTGAAACAAGTTCATGTCGGTTGCAAATTCATCTGCGTGATCTTGCGCGTAGTAACCAATATTCGCATTTTCTGAGAACTTAAACTCACCGGCTTTAGGTGCTAAGCGCCCTGCCAATGTATTAAGTAATGTTGTTTTACCAACACCGTTTTCACCAATAATAGCAATACGTTCGCCAACTTCTACTAAACCTTCAAGTCCAGAAAACAACGTGTTGTCGTCAAAACCTTGCGTTAAGTTATTCATTTCAAGCGCGTTTCTGAATAACTGCTTTTCTTGGTCGAAACGAATAAACGGTGTTTGACGTGAAGACGCTTTAACTTCGTCTAACTGAATTTTGTCGATACGTTTAGCGCGCGATGTTGCTTGCTTAGCTTTAGATGCGTTAGCAGAGAAACGTGATACAAACTGTTGAAGTTCAGCAATTTGGTTTTTCTTCTTCGCGTTTTCGCTAAGTAGCTGCTCACGTGCTTGCGTTGCTGCAAACATGTATTCGTCGTAGTTACCTGAGTAAATACGTAGCTCACCGTAGTCAATATCGGCCATGTGAGTACACACAGAGTTTAAAAAGTGACGGTCATGCGAGATGATTATCATGGTACAGTCGCGTTGGTTTAACACGTCTTCTAACCACTTGATGGTGTAAATATCCAAGTTATTGGTAGGCTCATCAAGTAGCATTATATCTGGGTCTGAAAACAACACCTGTGCAAGTAGCACTCGTAGTTTAAAACCAGGTGCAATTTCTGACATTGGGCCAAAGTGTTGGTCTGTGCCAATACCTACGCCTAATAGAAGCTCGCCTGCTTTAGATTCAGCAGAGTAACCATCCATTTCAGCAAACTCAGTTTCAAGATCGGCTACTTTCATACCGTCGTCTTCACTCATTTCTGGTAAAGAGTAAATACGGTCGCGTTCTTGTTTTATTTTCCACAGCTCTTTGTGACCCATGATCACAGTATCAATTACTGAGTATTCTTCGTAGGCAAACTGGTCTTGGTTTAGTTTAGCAACACGTTCATTTGGATCAGTACTTACATTACCTGAAGACGCTTCGAGCTCACCACTTAGAATCTTCATAAATGTTGATTTACCACAACCATTTGCACCGATTAAACCGTAACGGTTTCCGTCGCCAAATTTTGCTGAGATATTTTCAAATAATGGTTTAGCACCAAATTGCATGGTGACATTAGCTGTACTAATAATAGCGCTACCCTCCAAAGGAGTAATGATGTATTTAAATTGCGCGCAGTTTAAACCAAAATGGCCTGTTTTTCTATGAAAGTTTAAAGGCAAACTAACGCGTTTTAGCCATTTATTAGCACTGTATAGTGGGTAACTCAAATAACAGATTAAATTAAATGGTTTTGTAAATTTTTATTCAGCTTACACAAGTAAAAATTCATCAATATATTCACTTTAATACGTCTAGGGAGTTTAGAATTACGTATACTGAATTAGAGTAAAAACACTTTTAACGTGTTTGTGTGTTTACTTAACTCATTTTTGTACACGCAGTAACAATAAAAAGTTATATTTATGAAAATAAAGCACTTTTAGAGCTTTTGCACTAGTCGCTATTTTTTAACCAAGATGAAATTAATTCAAATTAGAATTTTTACACACCACCTATTACCAATCCTTTTTACCTACAAAACAACTAAAAAAACAAACCTCAGCAACACCTGAAAAACAAAATTAACCTCAAGTGAATGTCAATTAAGTTTGCCGTTCAATTTTGTTGATTTTTTTTCACTTTTTAGCCGTTTATTGCTTTGTTAATCTTCGAACCTGAATTTTTACCTACGTAAAAACACTGAAATTTACACAGGGCAACACACAAGATGAGCAAAAAATTAGCGACACTGATTAGCGCAAGTATTGTATTAGCACCCGCTGTTTCAGCGGTAGAGTTATACAAAGATGATAAAAACACTCTAAAAGTAGGTGGATATCTTGATGTGCGTGTAATTAACACACAAAACGAAACCGAAGTTGTTAACGGTACTTCGCGCATTAATTTTGGCTTTACCCGAAAGCTCAAGAAAGATTGGACTGCCCTTGCACTCGTAGAATGGGGTGTAAACCCTGTAGGCAGTAGCGATATAATTTATAACAATCGTTTTGAGTCAATTCAGGACGAGTTTTTGTATAACCGTTTAGGTTACGCAGGCCTTTCACACGAAAAGTATGGTCAACTTACCATTGGTAAACAATGGGGTGCATGGTACGACGTAGTTTATGGCACAAATAATAGCTTTGTATGGGATGGTAATGCAGCTGGCGTTTACACCTATAACAAAGACGATGGCGCTGTAAATGGCACTGGCCGTGGTGATAAGTTAGTGCAGTACCGCAATAGCTATAACGATTTTAGTTTTGCAGTACAAGCGCAGCTTAAAAACAGCGAATTTTATACCTGTGACGTAAGCGATATTTCAGAAAAAGAATGCGAAACGCTATGGAACTCTGGCGATAGTGCAGCCCAAGAAGTTGAATTTAACTACACATTTGGTGCATCTGTAACATATACCCCTACAGATATGCTCACGCTTACAGCGGGCATTAACCGTGGCGAGTTTGATTTAACGTTTGGCGATGGTTCTACTCGCAATGTTGAAGATTTAATTTACGGTGCAGGCATTATGTGGGGCAACATTGATAAGCCAGGCCTTTACGTTGCTGCCAACATAAATAAAAACAAAAACCACGACACAGATAATATTGGTCGCTTAATTAAAGACGCAATAGGTATAGAAACATTTGCATCTTACCGCTTTGATAACGATTTTCGCCCTTTTATTGCCTACAACGTGTTTGATGCCGGTGATGACTACGTAATTCAGCCAAACTTTAACGCCGATCCAGACGATGTATTTAAGCGTCAGTTTGCTGTTATTGGCCTTCACTACTTAATTGACGAAGACACTATTGCCTACGTAGAAGCGCGTAAAGACTTTAGCGACTTTGAAAGTGATAACGACGATCAACAAGCACAAATGGAGCAGTCGGAAGATGACGGTATAGCATTTGGTTTTAGATATAAGTTCTAAATATAAGCTCTAAATATAAGTTTAAAAACGACTACAACTTCCCTAAGCACAACCCTTTTAGCCCTTTTAACTTTTTTAACTGGGCTTTTTTTATTCCGCCATACTTTTTTCAATACTCAATTCTGCATTTAAGGCTATTTCAACAAATGTATTAACAGCCGCATTAGTATCTGCTTTTTTAATTTGTAATAGCACCGGGATTTGCGTGAGTACGTCGCTCAGTTTTATAAAATGGCACCCTTCACTATATAATTTACGTACGCAATAAGGCGCAATTGCCACACCAAAGCCAGCAGCCACTTCGGTCACTAATGTTTGCATTGCAAAATGGTTTCATCAAAAAGACCAAGTGCTTCCTCTCTATTAAAAATAATAAATGGCTCATTTTTTAGTTTAGCTAAATCAATATTTTTATAATTTGCCAGCGCATGATTTTGATCAACGATGGCCTCCAATGAATCTACATAAATAGTATGACTTACAAATTCATCATTAATTGAATCAGGTCAAGGCCGTGAAAAACCCACATAAATTAAATCGTTTTTAAACGCATGTATTTGCTCAGTTGCAGTCATTTCAAACAATGTAACGTGCACGCTTGGGTATTGCTGTTTATATTCTCGAACCAGTGCTGCCATAAAGGTTAAACATGCCGAGCTTAAGTGCGCCTTTAAACCATGTGACGGTAGAGCTCAGCTATGTGAAAGTACGCGGCCGTAACTTATCGTACTTTACGATGGCTGTATTCTCGGGTCAGTTTTTTACCTCATTTATGCAGTACATACCTGGTGGTGAAAAAAACGTATTTATAATTTGTAGCGTTTCAGCATTTATAATTGCACTGGTATTGTTTTTTAAACCGATCAAAGCAAAGTAGTAGTAACTTAAAAAAGAGCATTTTTATAAATACTCTTTTTTACCTAAACCTCCCCCTTTATTATTTGCACTACTTCCCTGATTACTTTTTTCTAATTTGACTCTATTGCTAAGTTTAGCTTTATAATAAAACTTAGTATGATGTGTTCTTTCACTATAAAGCCACCAGCTAATTTATATTAATTGCATTAAGAGTGTAAAAAGGTGGTGAAACTATATTGAAATTAAAAAGTACTTACACTGTTTATTGCTGATCACAAAGGCGTAAGGCTGATTAAAAGCAGTAACAAATAGGTGTGATATATGCTCATAGGTACTGACTGCATTCTAACTCAATAGCTACGTACTGTATATAAACACAGTACGTGTATTTGCTGTCAAAAATAATTTAAACCAACTTCCCTTTGTAAGTCGTTAATAATATTGAACTAAGTAAAGTGCTATGAAGCTGATTCGTTATCATAAATAGATAAAACAGCGGTAACTGTATATGCATACAGTTACCGCTAAAACCTATCTAACCTACTTTTTAATAAACGCACTATAACCAGCTAATGCCTTTGATACACTAAGTGGTGGATTATCTGAATGCTCAGCACCTTCGTTTATAGCGCTTTGCCACACAAGGTTATTATTAGGGTTTGCTGTTAAAGCAGACTCTAAATTATCAAACGCTTTTAACATTAACGGATGCTCTGCCCCACCCACCGAAAGATATAAATAAGTAGGCGCCTTAACTTTGTTAGCTTGAGTAGTTAAAAACGCTTCTACATTATTAACCACTGTCATGTCGTCATACCAAGCCGCTGGGCTAAATGCAAAGTAGCCATTAAACAGTTCAGGCCTTGTATGCAGTGTATAAAGTACAAAGCTACCACCTGCCGAAAAACCACTTAATACACGATTATTACTAAGCTTATATTTTGCCGATAAATACGGGAATAACTCAGTTTCAATAAACGCTAAAAACTTGTCGGCTTCACCATTAGGCTCTATAAGTGTTTCGCCCTCTGGGCGCGCTTGTGTATTTACATCTTGGCGAGCATAAGGAGGCACTAAATCGCGATTACGTGTATCTGTAAAAAACAAATTAGGAATAGACACCAATATAGCCTTATCCCCTTTTTCGCTCTTAGCTTGTTTTGTAAGTGCTTTATCCCATGTATCTAAATTAAAGTTACCATCGGTTTTAATAATTAACGGATACGCTTTTTTAGGATTGTAATTAGCGGGTAATCTTATAAACACCTTGCGCGACTCATTAAGCACGCTTGAGTTAATTGTTACATCTGTATAGGCCGATACATAATGGTTGTAATAGCGTATGGCTAAAATACCGATAGCAAAAATTACTACGGCTAAACTTAAATTAATAAAATAGTGTTTTGTTATTTTTATTGCCATGCGGCATTCCTTTAAATGTTTAGGAGTTATTTAATCGAGCTTAACCCATTGTTTTATTTCAAGCGCGGTCATAATAAGCTCAACCGAAAACGCGGCTAAAATCATCCCCATTACACGCGTTAAAATAGACGCGCCGCCAGTACCAATAAGCTTAATTATTTTACCCGAAAGCAGCAACAGTATTAGTGTAATACCCAACACAGCAAGTGTAACAAGCGCTGTGCCTATTTGAGTGGTAATTGGGTGTATGTGGTTGTCGGTAAGTAGTATCACCGCCAAAATAGCGCCAGGGGTCGCAGTTGCTGGTATAGCTAGCGGAAAGACCGCAATATCGTGTTCGGGGTCTTGTTTAGCTTTGTTAGAATCGTTTCCAAATATCATTTGCAGGCCAAACAAAAACAATATAATTCCGCCCCCTAATTGAAACGACACCAACCTAATTCCCATCGCATTAAGTATTAGCTGCCCTATTAAAATAGAACCCAATAGTACGCAACCAGCGTAAAGCACCGTTTTAAAGGCTGTTTTACGACGTTGTTGATCTGTTAAATGAGAAGTAAGCGCAGCAAACAGCGCCATAGTGCCTATTGGGTCAATGGTTGCCCAAATAACAAGCGCATCTTGAGATAGTTTTTCTAGCATATAAAATCCTTGTTAAGCGTAAATATTTAATAAAACACGGGTAACAAATTCATTTGCTTACGCTTAACTATAATAGAAAGCCGTTATTTTTTGTATTTTATTTACACTTGGAGGCGTTGACCTTTCAGGATTGAAAAAAGATAAGCACTTATAATTGCCGTCTTTCGTTAAAGTGATTTATGCCAAATAGAATTTTCTCTTAAGCTAAAACCTAACTTAATAAGTAAATTATGGGAACGTGCATTGTGTGCACTCACCTCAGCCGATACATGTTTAAGCGGAATATCCTTAAGTAGCGCTTCAATAAAACCAGTGACTACTTCAAACATTACGCCTTTATCCCAAAAGTCGGGGTGCAGCTCAAATCCTATAAACGCACTACTTTTACACGGCGTTAAATTATAAAGCCCACAAGTACCCATTAACTTTCCAGATGTATTATGTTCAATTGCAACTCTAATCACTTCGCCTTCGTAATAGGCACTAATATCATCTTGTATTAATTGTTTGATTTGTGTTTTGCTGAGCGGTGTTTCGTAGTCGTTAAATTCTGACACATGCGGGTGGTTTAAAATATTAAATAAACACGCAGCGTGTTTGTGGGTAATTAAACGCAGCGTAACGCGTTCAAGCTTTGTGGCATTAAACATTTTATTTAAGTGGTTAGTTAAATTAGCTCTTTATGGGCAGGCATTATTAACTTACCATACCCCATTAACAAGCATTATCTTTAAAGCAAAAAGAGTAAGAGAACGTAATGAGTGACGATTTTCAAGTAATACAACCCACTACCACAGTATATTGCCCAAAGCGCGGCGAAGGCTGGACCTTAACAGGCATTACTAATATTAACGAGTTTACCTCAGTAATGTTTGACGGCACACGCTATACACTTCCAGCACGCGAAATAGTAGAAGAACTTTTACCAAATCAGTTAGCCCGTGAAGCACAAAACCAACAATAAACTTTGTTAACCGCCAAATCTAAATTACAAAAAGGGCTTTATACATAATATAAAGCCCTTTTTGAGTTTACCTAGCGCTAGGCTATTTACTTTTTTCAAATAGCATACGCTTAAACGTGTTATCGCCCACTACATAATGATGAAACAAAGCGGCTGCGGCATGTAAGCCAATTAAGTAATAACCAACAACGCCAGCGGTTTCATGTATTTCTTTTATTTGTTTTGCTAAATCACTATTTTTTGCCACCAATGCAGGTAACTCTAAGCCAAAAAATGGGATAGGCTTGCCCGCAAAACTTAAAATTAGCCAACCAGCTATTGGCATTGCAAGCATTAAAACATATAGACCCAAATGCATTATTTTAGCTACCGTTTCTTGCCAATTTGGTGGCGTTGGTGTTATGAGTGGTTTTGGACCACTTTTAAAACGTACGACTAAACGAATACACACAATAAATAATACCGACAGCCCAAGCATAAAATGCCACATTTTAAATGCTTCACGTGTATCGGTGCCTTTATCAAAAAATACTCGTAACTCTATACAAGCATATACGGCTATCATTAGTAGTAACATGAGCCAATGCAGCGCAATCGAAAGTTTGTTGTAATGATCAGTCGTGTTTTTTAAATTCATAATGCCTCAACTTATTAGCTGCATACAAAGCAGTTTATATGTGTATTTTTACACGAGTACGCCCAGCTTGTAGAAATAATATTGCTATTTAATGATCTAAAACATATTTATCCCACTAAAAATTGAAATACCTTTTATTAATTAAAGGTCTACTAGCTGTACATAACTGTTTATACATTCATCATATTGATGCGAGATTTTATGAAAAAATTATTAGTTCTAGTTTTAACTTCATCTGTTTTGTTTTATGCGTCACTTGCTCATGCAGATAAAACCGAAAAAGCCGTTTTAGCTGGAGGTTGTTTTTGGTGTATGGAAAGTGACTTTGAAAAGCTAGAAGGCGTAACCGATGTAATATCGGGCTTTACTGGCGGCAAACTTAAAAACCCTACCTATAATGGTAATCATAAAGGCCATTACGAGGCTGTAGAAATTACTTACGACCCAGCCATAGTAAGCTATCAAGGTATACTTGATCATTACTGGGTAAATATTGATCCTTTTGATGCCAGAGGCCAATTTTGCGATAAAGGCCCTAGTTACTTAAGCGCTATTTTTGTAGAAAACGACGAACAACGTAAATTAGCTGAAAAAACAAAAGCAGCAGTAGTAGCCGAGTTTCCTAATCAAACTGTGGTTACACCTATACTAAACGCAAGTACCTTTTACCCTATTAAAGGGAGGGAAAGCTTTCACCAAGATTATTACAAAAACAACCCAATCCGATACAACACTTATCGTTGGCGTTGTGGTCGCGACAGCCGCCTAGAAGATATTTGGGGCGAAAGAGCAACTCACTAGTATTTATAAAGCAACTTAAATTACACAAACAAAAGGCTGCATATTGTGCAGCCTTTTACTTATCTACAAAGCTAGCTTTCTCTGCTTCAAATAAGTATACAAACCTTCATTATCAATAAATAGTATATTCTGTTTCCTAAAGTAGGCTGTTTATCTACTAAATCAAATATAATAAATTGCACTCCTAGATTGATATAAACCAAACTTAACAACTGGAGTTACACAAAATGTTTGCCAATCAATTACAACTAGCGCGTGCTCTAGAGTTACCTACACGACAAGCCATGCTTTACCGTGAACCAGCAGTACAAGACTTTTGGAATAGCAACACCGACCTAATTACAAACGCGTGGAGCGAATGGGAAACAACATCAATAGATAGCTCAACGTTTACGTTAGGCGACTCACTACTTGATAAAAACCTACGTGAAGCAGTAAAGCAAGCATGAGAAGATCCATCAAAAGAGCTAGCCGTAAAAGCGTTATTACACGAAGTAGCGCCTGATGTGTTTCAATTTCAATTTTTTGATCCAGAGCGCCTAGCGGTTTTACGCGGATATTTAGAACAAGTATGGAATTCGCAAATTCCTATGCGTCCACCATACGGCATAGTGTTAAATCGCCGTGGTGCAATGCTTGATAGTCGATCAGAAGGTTATTTAGCCGCGCCAAGCTTTCAAGCGTTTTATAACGAAATACTAAACACTTATATGCGCCCTATTTCGCGTATGCTGTTCCCGGAGGTTATGGGGTTTGATACACAAACATTTGGTTTTTCTATTTATTATGAGCCAAACACAGATTCGTCAATTCGTCCACATACAGATGCATCGGCCGTAACGCTTAATATTAACTTAAACTTACCAGGGGAAGAGTTTACAGGGTCAGAAGTTGACTTTTATCACCCGTACACAGGTGACATTAAATCACTTACCTTTAAGCCCGGCACTGCCATGTTACATCGTGGCAATATTGCACACGCAGCCAAGCCTATTACCAGTGGCGAGCGAACTAACTTTGTATTGTGGTTGTATGGGGAGCGCGGTCGATTACCAGCACAAGGTGCACCACGCATTCCTATTGATGCTAAACAGCGCTGGACTAACCCAAATAAACCAAATGATGGCTATGCACCATTTTAAATAAGCGCTTTTAGAGTTTTAAGTCAAAAGGCTGCCTAATTTAAGCAGCCTTATAAAAGTAAAGCTTATCCAGTAACCAACACGTTTTAAGTTTGGTAATATCAAAAAACCGCCCTATTCATAATCTATATTGTCGTCACTTATAACAATAGATAACACAAATTTTCCACCTTGCTTTTCCTATGGCCCAGTACTTCGCTTAACAAAGTACAAAATTTAGGGGGTGTGTCATGTTTTTTTGTATTTAATTCATAAAGCACTGTAATGCTTAAGTTGGTAATTTAATAAATTGTGCTATCTTTTTACTATCTACATTATAAAAATACGAGCTAACATGTTGTTCCGAGGTACAATTGCCATAGCAATATTGGCAATTTCTGCTGCTAATAAAACCTATGCAAACGACATAGATGTACAATTTAGTGGTTTTGCATCCTTAACACTCAGCTACACGGACGATTCAGATATTGGCTTTGCATCGAGTTATTCAAATGTCAACGAATCTGGTTTTTCAGCAACGCGAGATTCAATTTTAGGTGGGCAGGCTAATATATCACTCTCAAAAAATTGGGACTCTGTGTTTCAAGTAGTTATTCAAGATCATGCCTTTAAAAGCTTTGATAATTTTTTAGAGCTCGCCTTTGTGCGCTATCGCCCTACCCGTCATTGGGCTATTCGTGCAGGCAGGTTAAATAGCGACCTTTACTTACTATCGGAATACCCTTACGTAGGATATGCCTATTTATGGGTGCGCCCGCCTCATTCGTACTACTCTTTTGCAAACATTGCAGGAAATTTCGATGGTGTAGATGTGGAATACAGCAAAGCAATTAACGACGGTTTTTTACGTTTAAAACTTGCTTATGGTAGTACAACAGCCAAGCTACAAGCCTATAATGACGACTTTTTTATTGATTTTGATAACTTAACCACCTTTAGCGCAACCTATACATTAGATGCATGGACTATGCGTTTTTCATTATCAAAGTCAGACTTTGGGGATTATAAGTTAACCTCTTTAGATGAGTATTTAGCCGCACTCAACTCAATACCACAAAGTATATGGCCGCAAGCGCAAAAAATATCAAACAAATTTAACACCAAAGGTAACAGTATAGAATACGCCGCGTTTGGGCTTACTTACGATCACAACAATTGGCTAATCCAATCTGAGGTGGGTATTTCAGAATCCGATTGGATAGTTGCTCCGTCAGTTCTTAGTGGCTACATTAGTGCAGGTTACCGTGTAGATAACGCAATATTTTATACAGGTTTTACAGCGGCTAAACACCGACATGACGTAATAAAAGTAAACGATCCTGCTTTTCCGCCAAGCACTCCCGATCAATTTTCAGTGCCTATACAACAACTCGCAGTTGCCAGTCAGTCTGCTGTTAAAGTTACCAATGTTCACCAACACTCAATTAACGTAGGCGTAAAATGGCAACTGTCTGAGCGCATAGCATTAAAAGCCCAGTTAGACCGCTTTGATATAAAACCTCAAGGCGCTGGCTTATGGAGTCTTAGCAACCCTTCAGATGTTGATGAGGGCCACAAAGTACATATACTTAGTCTAAATGCTAGTATGGTGTTTTAATGATGAGCCCTCGCAACTTTTTTATAACTGCATTGCTGCTCTTGTGCCTGCTTTTTATGAGCTTTTATGCTAAATCTACAGAGTTTGTAGTCGTGGTTAATAAAAGCAATGCGATTAACGCATTATCAAAACGAGAAATTATTGATATTTACATGGGCAGGTATTTAACTTTCCCTGATGGTGAGACCTCAAAACCGCTTGATTTGCCCGCGCAATCAACATTAAAAAACGACTTTTACTTAAAACTGGTTAATAAAGACGAGCAAAAAATAAATGCGTATTGGGCAAGGCTTTTATTTTCAGGGCGCGCAAAGCCACCCACGCCTTCAACATCGGTAGAAGACGCAATAAACAAAATAGCAGCATCACAATTTGCAATTGGCTACATTCCGCTCTCGCAAGTTACAGATGCAGTAAAAGTGGTATACACATTTGATTAAAATTATTAGCCAAAAACTCTACATACGCGTCGCTATATCAATTGCGTTAGTTGCTATTGTTGTGTCTTTAGTCTCGTCTATGCTCTCTTATTACTCAGGCTTTAAAGAGAAAAAAAACACAAATTACCTACTCGTTCAACAGTTAGCGCAAACAATGGAAAAAACAGCCGCCATAGCAGCCTACCTAAACGATCGTGAATTAAGCCAAGAAATTATTAACGGCTTGCTAAGTAATGATCTAGTGCAAGGCGCAAGCTTAGAAGGAGAAGTAAACCCAAAAGGAGAAATGGATTTATTTATTGCAAGTGGCTCTACTAACAAGAAAAAAGAAGCTGTTTTAATTAAATTAGTTCACCCCTTTATAGAAGACACTTTTATTGGTGTACTGGCCATATACCCAGACGATAACTTTATTGAACAACAAGCACAGTCATCACTTATAAAAGAATTTATTTTAATGCTGATTCAATCAATCGTCATCGCTTTTTTTGTGTCGCTGGTTGTACGCAAATGGCTCACTCAGCCTATTCAAAACCTAACAGACAGCTTTGCGACAATTGATCCTACCAATCCCGAAACCATGACAATGCTACAGTTTAAGCAAGGTAAGCGAGACGAAATAAGCAGGCTAACGCAAGGTATAAATGCCTTAATGCATGAGTTAAAGCTAACCATTAGTAATGAGCAATCCCTTCGTAAAAAAACTCAAGAACTAGAAGCTAAATTTAGACTTATTTTTGAACAAGCCAGCGCCGGTATTTGTTTATTAGATGACAAAAATATTATAACTACCTTTAACCCCGCGTTTAAACATTACTTTACCGTACCCGGCGAAGAAGAATTATCAACCTTGCACTTTCCTGCTCTGTTAAATAACGTTGATGAACTACAAAGCCTGCTTGCAAATATACGTTGTGATAAAAACCCACCACAAGCAACCCTAGATATAGAGTGTAAAGTGGGCCATAAAACTATTTGGTTGCACTGCTTATTTGTTAGATTAACAGAGCAACGTGAAACAAAGCGAAGCGCTCATCAAGAACACTTCGTTGAAGTAATTTTACATGATGTAACTGAGCGCGCCGAACGCGAATTTCAAACCCGTTTTGAAGCCGATCACGACCCACTTACCGACTTACTTAATCGCCGAGCCGGCGAAAAACGCCTTAAAAAAGCACTGCGCGAGTGCATTAAACACAATCAGCACCTAGTACTAATGATGATTGATTTAGATAAGTTTAAACCCATTAACGACACCTACGGCCACGAAGCCGGTGATAAAGTACTTATTGAAATAGCACACCGATTTAAAAAGCACTTTACCCAAGAAACCGACATATGCATCCGCCTAGGCGGTGACGAGTTTATAGTTGCAAGGCAGGTTAATACCTACAACAAAGCAGAAACGCGTGAGCAATCAATCGCTATGCTAAACGAGCTACAACAAGACATTTATATTTCACAAAATAAAACATGCGCCGTGGGTGCAAGCATTGGTATTGCAGTCGGCCCTAATGATGGTGATGAGTTACTCGAATTAATGATCAATGGTGACAAAATGCTCTACCACGTAAAAGAAACAGGCCGAGGACAAATTGCATTTTATGACGAGTTTAAAAAGTAAGAGGGTTAATTGAGCTCTTTCAACGCAGTTAGCACTAAAAATGGCTGCTAGAGAGTGATTTATAAGCAGAGCCCAGGTTATTTAAGCCCAATTTTTAAAGAACATTGAACAATAAACTTTTCAATTGATAGAATGCCCTACTTTTTCCCATAAAGAGATACAATGGCAAACTTCAATACTCATCTTAATACTGCCGTAATCATCACAGGCTTAGCCTCAGCCACCTTATTATCTGCAGGACATATTGAATTAAAGGGCGCACTCTGGTTATGGTTTTTAGGATCAATCGGCGGCTTATTACCAGATATAGATTCAGATAACTCAACATCACTCGATACTATTTTTAACTTATTCGCACTCAGCGCTGTATTACTGGTACTGCATTACATAACCACCGAGCTCATTATTGAAATTAGCTTTATCGAGTTAATCGTAGTGCCATTATTGGTTTACGGATTTATGAAATATATTATTAGACCAATTTTTGAATGGATCACAGTACATAGAGGTAGTTGCCACTCTTTACTATTTATACTGTTATGCGCGCTATTAACGACCCAAGTAGTATGGAAACTAAATGACCAATCAACTACACAAGCAGCCGTCTTTGCCTGGTTAACGGGTGGGTTTATTTTATTAGGTGGATTAATTCATTTATTGCTGGATGAAATTTACAGTGTAGATTTAAGCAATGTCACCATTAAACGCTCTTTCGGCACCGCTTTAAAAATAGCTGACTTCGATAATAAGTTAATTACGCTAGCTTCAATTATTGCCATTGCAGGTTTAATCTATGTTGCGCCCCCTACAAAGCAAACTATTACAGCGTTAAGTGACTGGTCTCATTTTACGTTTTTATCTTAACGCCTTAAGTAATAAGCCGTTTAACCACGTACTCAAAATTAATGCCCTCTTGATAATTAAGATAGTTAAACGTTGATTTACTAAGAGGGAATTAGTCGCTGCGCTTTTAAGAGCATAAATGGCTTGAATCAAAACAGTTTTACCGATTTAATTTTGGGTTAAAAATCCAAAGCTTTAGCCTATTTGTTATTAATTATTATTTTTATAAGTTTAAGTGAAATAATTAAATAACTTTACCTGTCTTATATCAGCAAGTAGAACGCTAATTAGTTAAAAAGCCCCATCTGTTTGATTTATTCAAATCTGTTACAGCTTTTTAAAGCATTAAATATAAAATTATAAGAGACCCATAATGGAATTTACGAATAAACGCACCATGCTAATTACAGCATCTTTATTATTGGTATTGGCGATATCACAGGCTATTTATTCTGTCCTTTACAGTGCAGAAATTAGTTTTTCAAGGCAGGTAGCTTGGGGGCTAGAAGCACTGGTATTTACTTTACTAGTTGCCTTTGCAGGCACAGCTATGGTGCAAGCAAAAAATTCACAACTAGGCTGGTCGGCAATCGCGTTTAGCGCAATACTTAACATAGTACAAGTGAGTATTGGCCTTACTTTGTTTTCTACATTTGGGAAAGTAGCGGGCACTGTAGAAGGCGCACAACCTTTAATTGGTGGCGTGGTTTCTTTGTCATTCATGATTTACTACGCAGCTAAATTATTATTGGGATTAGCAGCAGTTGTTTTTGGACTATCTTTTATCGCTAAAGGTGGCAAAGCAATTGGCGGCCTTACAGCCTTAGCAGGCGGAGTTGCAATCCTTGCCAATGGTATTTTAATCACCTTTGGCCGTGATGGATTTCTACCATCAGCTGTTGCTGGCGCTTCAGGCATGATTGCAACGTTACTTTTAGCTATATGTTTAATAAGCCTTAACCGTAAACAAGACTAAGGCTTAATACCTTACAAGTAATGTGCTTACTTAAATAAGTTATAAACATCGGCGTGTATTAGAGATGCTAATTCGCCGATGTTTTACGTTTGAACTGATGCCAGACTAAACTAGACAGCCACTTTAGTGACTAAACTAGACAGCCACTTTAATTGAACAAACAAAACTATGCCAAAAAATTCGCTATTCAGATTAAGAATTTATCTTTTATAACTGGGTCACTTTATTTCATCCGTTAAATAAGAGTGACTAAACTAGACAGCCACTTTAATTGAACAAACAAAACTATGCCAAAAAATTCGCTATTCAGATTAAGAATTTATCTTTTATAACTGGGTCACTTTATTTCATCCGTTAAATAAGTAATTAGCACGTTAAAACCTGAATTACACGCATGATAATAACTACATAATTGCAGTTATAATGTTTACTGAATGGTTTT
>NZ_JADYWS010000034.1:0-42567 GCF_015864715.1 Pseudoalteromonas sp. NZS71
ATCCGAGGTGTGTGAAACCAAAACCCAGTAAATACCCCAATAAAAAAAGCCAGTCAGCTGTTAACTGACTGGCATTAAGCCTAGGCTGCCTTTTTTGTGTTTATAAATCGCGGCTATTTAAATTTAACCGTTTTTGTACTGCGTGTATAACTTCTGCTTTCGGGCTTAGTCCATTCACCCTTTTTAAGATAAGAGGTCGATACAATAAACTTATCGTCTTTTAAATCACTAGTAGATTTAACCTTAGTCACTCCCTCTTTACTGCCTGTTACTTCCTCATAGGCTACAAACTGAGTAGGGCTTAATACCGTTATTGTGCCTTTAGTGTAAAATCCTGCCGTAGTGAAATAATAAAATACGAGTGACTTCTTTTTGCTATCATAAAAAATCATCGACTCACCGCCATACTCACCCTCGTTAATCGAGTGCATGGTACGAATAGCTTTACCGTTTAAAGCGCGTTCCCAACGGCCAACATCTTGTATTTTTTTAGCGCCTTCTGGTACTTTAAAGTCTGCTTGCCACGTTCCTAAGTAAGGTTTAAACACTTCTAGCTCTTTATCAAGGTTACTGGCAGTTTCATTAGCAAAGCTACTAAATGTGCATAAACATAATGCTAAGAATAGCGATTTAAAATATGTCATAATTTGGCTCTCGTTGTTAGGCTCTTATAAGCCCAGTATAGGTGATAATTAATTGATAAAGAAAATATTAATCACGTTCTCATTGCTTTATTTAGCTGCCATTTGGTTAGCTTACCCGCTGCAATACTTACCTGTTTATATACCAATATATGTACCTGGTTATATAAGTGTATTAAGTGCTATAACTTTTTTAATGTACGCGTGGGATAAGCGACAAGCTAAGCGTTCTTCACATACAAAAGTAAACCGCACGCCAGAGCGTACACTGCAACTACTTGCATTATTTGGAGGATGGCCGGGGGCATTACTTGCTCAACAATTACTTCGTCATAAATCGCAAAAGCGACGTTTTATTATTGTGTTGTGGTTATGTATTTTAATTAATGTTGGTAGTTATTTCGCAGTAGGATATTTGTGGCTTTATGAAGGATTTAATATGCCTTAGGCCAGTTATTAAATTAACCAGGCTAAGGCATATAAACTAAAACGTACTGAGAAGCTTATTGAGCCGATTGGCTTGCTTCCATTGTATCGAGTTCAACAGTTAGTATTGTTTTTTTATCAACTGAAACCCATTTTCTGTAAGTAAGGTATCCTGCTTTGCTTACTTCAATATCGTATTTACCTTCTTTAAGCTCAATACCAGCTTTGTAAACAGGGTTGATATTCATAATACGAACGCGAGCATCAGCAGGGTTAGTAATAACTGTTAATGAAATTGGTGCAGCTACTTCGTTAATCTCTGCAATAGGTTCTAAAACTACTTGCTCAGTTTCTTGGGCTGGAGGAGGTGTAGAACAACCGCTTAATAACAGTAAACCCAAAAGTGCGCTTAATTTTTTCATAGGTACTCCGTAAAATTATTTTAAATAATAAATGTTAAATGTCACGAAATATCATGGAGGAGTATTAATAAGTTGGGGTACCTAACTCGTCTTCCTTGACTTTCGTTTGTTTAAAAAACAAATTGGCGTACAGTTTAATATGTATCCAGCTCAGGTTCAATTATTGTTATTAATTTATAAAGTTTTAAATAAATTTAACGCTATGCTTATGCTGCTCATTTAAAGTAATAAAGTGGCTTCATCGCTATTATCGCGTTCAAAGTTTAAGTTGAACTGACCTTGACGAGTGGTAGTAAAAATAGCGCGCTGCCAATCTTCCACTTTATTTTTAATTGCGTGGTCAAATAACGTTTTAAACAACGCTGTTATATTTTCAGATACAGCAATTGCATGCTGTGTTTCGTCGTCTGCTTTAATAAAGTGAGCTTTGCACTCAATCACATTATTATCGCAATCTAAAATAAGCTGTGCTTCAAGCCACGGAGCATCAATTTGTTGATAAAGATACTGACCTAGGTGTTGCGGGATGTGTTTTATATCAGGTTGCATTGGCTGTCCTTAGCGCTCATGTTTATTACGTATTAAATCATTGGCTAGCATTGGATGTGGCGTAAGCTGTACTTTGGTTATACCAAGTAAGTTTGCCACTAACGCATGCTCTAAACACCAGTACCCAATATAATAATCAGTATATTCAAATTCACAATTACATTCATGGTTGCCGTGCCAGTCGGCATCATCAAGTTGGGCATACCACTGCGATATAAACTGGTTTAGCTTCTGTGCTTGCGTATTTTTATCAAGACTAAAGGCATCAAACAAACACTGGTAAACATCAGGGTAATAGAGGGTTTTTGCCATAGGGCGCTGTGAATCACCGAGCTTTACGGCAATAGCATCAAATAATGCATCTTTACCTTGTTCACCAATGACATCAAGCGTTTTACTAATATGCTCAGTGGGCGCGTCGCAGGCAACTAGCAACGACAGCCACCAAAGCGTATAAATATAGCGATTTATATTCGCAGAGCCACACGCATCGCCAGCGCCTCCAAGTTGCTCAAAATCAACACGGTAAAACTGATGGGGTTGTGGAATGTTATTAGCTACCAAGGTGAGCTGTTCACGATAAGGTAAAATAGCGAGTACAAAAGGGCGTAGTTCATCAATAGAGGCACCATAAGAATAATGCGCTACAGCTCGCATAATCGCTAGTTGAAACAATCTCTGAGCCACATCAACGCGCTGAGTAGGGGAGGTAAATACAGCGTCGTCGAGTGCGGCTTGTGTTTCAGTTAGAGCTTCATCAAGGTCACTCGTAAGTGTTTGAAAGTAGCTTTCATCCTTACGGTTATCACGTAACATCTATGTCATCCTTTAAGGTGAACTAAATCTTTAGGGTAATACGGGTGGTCAATAAAGCTACTGTCGTCAATATTATAAAGTTTAACGACTAAAGCCGAACCCCAGCACCAGTAGCCAATGTAAGCATCCGTATCCATTAAGTGGTAATCAGGGCTTCCTTCGGCTTTATACCATGCATCAAGATATGCTTTCACTAATTCAGGTCGCTGCTCGGGTGTCCCTTCAATAACACTGTATAACTTACCAAAACGTTTTTTGAATAACGGCATTGTTGCAGCTTGGCGTTCACTATCTCCCATCGCGATAGCGAGGTTATCGAGTAAAGCATCTTGCCCTTGATTAGCTATAAGCTCAAATGCTTTTAGGTAATAGTCTTCACCCATGCCCAAGCAGTAGGCAAAGGTAAGCCAAATAATTGTGCGCCTTAAATCATCTTCGTGTAACTCCTCCCAATCGATACGATTTTTTTGCTCATTTGCAGGCAAGGCGTCAGCATAGTCTTTTTGCCATTGACGGTATTCAAGTGCTTCAAGTAAATGAGGCTTAAGCTCAGTTAAGTTGTCTCCGCGAGAGTAACGTTCGTGAAGCAATCTTGAGGTGTAATCTACGAGTCTAAAAGAAAACCTCATTTTTGAATTAACAGTTAAGCTGTTATCATTTTTTAGGTCATCAATGTATTCTTGAATTGTTTCAAGACTAAATTCTACTTGTTCATCAAAGTAAGCTTTACTTTTTAATTTATCTCTAAGCATTTTTTCTTCCTAAAAGCCTAGGGGTGTACCGATGACACTCCCACTAATATCTAATTTTTTTACAACAAGCGTACCATCAGGCTTATTGCGTATTAATATTTTTTCAACTGAGCCATCATTTTTATCTAGGCTTTTCAAAATTTTCGATCGTTCTTTCCTACTTAGCCCTGCTTTTTCAAGTCTTTCATCATTAAGCCACTTGTCACTCATTTGCTTGCCGTCACTAGTCATTCCTAGCCTGGCCTTGTTGTACTTGGCTTCAGTAATGGCTGTTTTTGGTGGCGGGCCTATATAAGAATAAATACCATCAATGCCCGTTTCGCCCATTTTATACTGACCATTTGTATTACCGATGGGTTTATAGTTTTTTGATGTCATTAACGCATGGGCATTATATTCACCTGCGGCTGCTTTTCTATGATTAAGTGATTTAAATATGTCTTTAAAATCATCAGGTGTTTTCAGGCTTAAGCGACTCGCTGCTTTAGCCCCTTTAAGCTCATTACTAATTGGCGCATCTAATTCATTCGCAACGCTCTTTTTAGGTTTACCCACAATACCGGTGCTTTTCGGCGGTTCGAATTCATCGAGGGCTTTGTTTACGCGATTGCCAATCTCACTTGCTGCGTCTTTAACGCCCTGGTCTATTTTGGGCGCTATTTCATCAAGCTGTTTAATCGTGGCTTGCATGCCGTCTATGGCAAGCTGTGGCAGCAGCAAATCATATTGCCAACTTGTTGATATTTCGTGAAGTGTATCGCGCAGGCCTTTTATAAAGGCTTTTACTTCGCTGGCTGCTTGTTTACCTAGGTCTTGCCAATTTATTTTACGTAAATACTGAACAGGGTCGCCTTTGCCCAACTTGCGTAACACTGCAATTGCGGCTTCTATTGTGTCGCCGCTGTTTTTAATCACCACTTTACCGACGCCTTTTACCGCGGAGCCGAGCACCGGTACTAAACCTATCGCGGTGAGCGTAAAGGCAATCCAGCCATCACTGTCGTTGGCTTTATCGTCATCAGTCAGTAGCATTATATTGGCTAAAATATCCCGCACGTCCATGACTTGGTCAATAACAGGTATCATTGAAATAATACTGCCTACCACAATCTGCGCCGTTGTAGGGTCTTTATTAAAGTCACCTTGCAGTGCTCCCCATAACCAATCACCTTGCAGTGCTCCCCATAACCAATCACCTGCTTGGCTGGCTATGTTGCTTGCTTCATCAAGTGTTGCTGCTTGCCCAGCTCTGCTCATTTGTATGGCAGAGGCGGGGGTTATTCTTTTATAAAGTGGGTTTGGCGTGGTGTTATCTTGTGGTTCAAACTCGCGCGTATCTTCGCCGTATTGAACAGTAAATTGACCATTTGGTACGTCGGTTAATTGCGCTATCCCGTCTTCATCTAGCTGGCCTGTGCTTTGTGTTCCATCATCAAATTTAATTGTATAAGGTGCGTTTTTTACAGGGCTGCCATCTTGATAAACATAAAGTAAATCCACTACGCTTGACGTTGTTGCAGCAATACCTGCGTCATTAATGGTTATATCACTAATGCGGCTAATATTGGCAGGGCTTGCATTGCTCGGTGCCCGCGCTGTTTGTGGACTAGTTATGTTGTAATCAACTGGGCCATCAAAGGTTATAAATGTGCCATCGAGTGTAAGTACGTTAGTGGCGGTAATATCAACATTGCCTTGACTGTCGAGTTTTATCTCGCCGCCTGCGTTGTGAATAATTAAATCGCCATTACCTGAGCCCGTAATGCTTATATTATCGTTTGTTTGTAAAAACGTAGAGCCATTAGGCACATTAAGCTTTTACTTTTTAAGCGCAGCGTCTCTAGCCCTCTTTGTGAATAATTTACTCAAAAAACATATTGCACAAAGAGAAAAGAATGAGAAGTAAATGAGGGACCCAATTTGAAATACAGCCAAAAGCTAAGGTACTAATTTTAAAAGGCTGTAGCACCAGCAAGCATCCATGTTGTTAAAGGGCGGTTAAATTATTGCTTAACGTGTTGGAACAGCGGCGATTACTTCTTCATCGTTATTATCGCGTTCAAAGTTTAAGTTAAATTGGCCTTTACGCGTCATTGTAAAAATAGCACGTTGCCAATCTTCCACTTCATTTTTAATGGCGTGGTCAAATAACGTTTTAAACAACGCTGTTATATTGTCAGATACAGCAATTGCATGCTGTGTTTCGTCATCTGCTTTAAAGTGAGCTTTGCACTCAATCACATTATTATTATCGCAATCTAAAATAAGCTGTGCTTCAAGCCACGGAGCATCAATTTGTTGATAAAGATACTGACCTAGGTGTTGCGGGATGTTTTTAATGTCGGGTTGCATTTGCTGTCCTTAGCGTTACTTTACATCATTAATCATTGCTCAATGAGTACGACGATTGATTTACCTTGCTCAGCCGCATCTCTAAAGGTTACAAAGTACTTGTCTCGAACTAGCTCATACGCTTCGGGGTTTACTTCGTCGATACCATCTTGCTCAATTTCAGCAATAATTTGCTGACCTTCCAAATTGCTAATATCGAAGTCGTATTTTTCTTCCATTATGGTATATAAATCTTTGACCATATCAGCAGGAAAAAATCCGAAAGTACCGCTAATATCAGCGTCAGGTGGTAGTAGCTTATGAGGGAAAAAGTTAAAACTAGCAATAAGTAATAAGCGGCTATTACCAGCGATGGCATCCCACAATTGCAGTGCTGGCTCAAAGCCGCGCAGGTTTATTTCGATTGACTGCCAATGAATGGCTTCTTCTTCAGTAATTTCCAGTAACTGTTGGTATTTGCTTTCATCATCACCGTTAAGCGAGGTCGGGTAACTTTCTTCGTCAATAAGTAATAAGTGAATTAAGCTGCTCATAGGTAATAGGCTCGTGTTGTGTGATTAGCGAACTAATCAATTAAAAATAAGGGTAGATAAAGTGAATTGGTTTGGCATTGCCAGCCGTGCAGGTCTTTGCCTAATTTAGCCATAGTAAGCGCATTTAAACAGATAAAGCCTTCTTCCATATCTTTGTAATCACCAAATTTGCATTCATCAGTATGCCATTTTATGGCTTTATCAATACTGGCTTGCCAAAGTGTTATATCGGCTGATGTTAAAGCAGAAATCGCTTCGATTAACGGGAGGATATACTGTAATACATCTTTATCCTTGGTGTTTTTGGTTTCAAGTAAGGCGGCATCAATATCGCTTTGCTCAGGTGTGCCACCTGTAACAATATTTTTTAATAATTCAACATATTGGAGTTTGGCTTGATGTTGAACACTCGATAGTTTTATTTCACTGTGTTTAAGTTTTTCTAAAACTTCCTGCTCAGCAAAAAGAAGAACAATATTGAGATCTTGTTGAATAGTCCAATCGTTATGACTTGTTTTTAACTCAGGGTCAAAACCTCGTAAAAATGCAAAAGGTGCTGCTTTTTCGAAGTATGATTTAGTTTCAGGGAAATTTTCTAATACATAGTATGCATATGCTAATTCAATATATTTATTAGCTACCACAAAGGTGGCTTGCTGCCTCACTTCTATATAAACAGAATTGTCTAGTATTTGAGGTGTTCGCTTAGTTAAAACAATAGGAGCACGTTTAAATAGTCGCTCAAAGTCAATTTCACATTTATTTAAATTTAACATTAAAATTTCTCTACGGTAAAGGTTGTAATTTTCCACCAATTATTTTGCCGTTATCTTCAACAGCTTCGATAACTAATTTACTTATTTTTGGATCGCCATCTTCAATAGCATCGAATAAATTTTCACCTAATTGATTCTGAGCTTGGTATTTTTTAGATTTTTTCATGCTAGCCAGAGTGTTATCAATCCATTTATCAGTCATTTGATCTCCCTTTTTGGCTCCTTTAGTAAGTTTGGCACCAGGTCCTTTAGCTTCTACAATAAAGTATTCTAGCACGTTGCCGTCTTTATCACGCTTAGCCCAAACTTGGTCAAAACCGGGCCCAGGACCAAAACCTAATTCCATTTTCGCAGGTGGCGGTGGCTTAGAAAAGTGTTTTGCCATATATGCACTTGCAGCACGTTCTCCTTTAACCTCGGTCAGCTTCGCTTTAAATGCGCCAATGCGGCTACTAGAATCTTTATCATTAATAGCTTTGGCTAGTTTTTTCTTATATGCCGTTTCATAGTCCGCTAGGTTTTTGTAATGGGCATCAAGAGCAGGGTTTCTTACTAACTTAAGTGCTGACACTTGCGTTGTTACGCCTCGATTGGTACCTGGTTGTAATGCCGCATCGGGCTTGTCAATGCGCTCAATTAATTTAGGTTGCTCAGGCGATACTGTGTGCGATATTGTTTTATCTAGCTGTTTGCGCTTAAGTATATCGGCCATATTAACCAGTGCGCGATTGGCGCTGGCAAGGTGTTTTGATTTACTCGCTGCAGAAGCGGCAACACCCACCCCGCCTGTTAATATCGCTAATAATATTTCAAAGGCCATTACACCAGTTATGCGCTGTTTATCAACGTACGAGTGGGCTTCAATATAGTCATACGGGAAGCGCGCGAGTGTATTGCGGGTGTCTTCATCGTCCATTAAGGCGAGTAATAATTCAAAGGCATCTGATAATGCACTGGTTTTTTTTTGGCTAAAGGCTAAAATTGTTTCAAGTTCGTGCTTAACCGCGTGTTTATCACCACTTGCAACAGCGTCAATCATTCTAAAGCAGGCAGAATACACACTGATATTTACATCAATCCCCAATACGATTAAATCAGCGATACCCGTTACAAGGGACTTTGCGCCTTGATACAGGCCCGTTGCGCGTGCACCGGTTTCAATCATCCATTGGGTAAAAAAGTCCTCTTGCTCAAAAATAGCATCGCCAATAGCTGCTTGTTTGCGTATTTCATTAAGCATGGAGGTGAGATGTTGTTTAAAGTCGTTACGCAGTTGGATGAGTTGTTGTTCATCAGCTTGAGTGGTTGCGCGCAGCAAAACATCACTTTTACCTTGCGGTAAATTAGCCAAGGTGGCTACACCGTTTGCCAGTGAGCCGGTATGTTCAATGCCATCATTATCGACAACGATATAGTCAATACCATCAACGGGTGAGCCATCATCATAAAGGTATTCAAGTTCAAGCTGAGCGAGTGTACTTGCGGATAACGTATTGTCACTCAAATCAAGCGCAGTCACTTGGCTAATACTGGCAGGGCTTGCATTGCTCGGTGCCCGCGCTGTTTGTGGACTAGTTATGTTGTAATCAACCGGCCCATCAAAGGTTATAAATGTGCCATCGAGTGTGAGTACGTTTGTGGCGGTAATATCAACATTACCTTGGCTGTCGAGTTTTATCTCGCCGCCCGCGTTGTGAATAATTAAATCGCCATTACCTGAGCCCGTAATGTTTATATTATTGTTTGTTTGTAAAAACGTAGAACCAGTAGGCACATTAAGCTTTAAGTCGCTGTTATTGGTTTTTAGGTGTATGTCGCTTTGGGCATTTACTTTTAGTGCACGCCCGGTGAGGAGTGATATTTCATTCTCGCTCGTAAGGGTTGCATTTTTACCACTGAACGCTTGGCTGCCACCACTTTGATAATTTACATGGCTGTTAGTTGTGGTTTGCGACACGGTATTTTTAACATCAATAAATTGATTGTTTTTAATAACAAACTGAACATTGTTTTGTTCGGTTTCAAGGCATAGGTCGCGCCCTGCGTGTAGATTAATAGTACCGAGTTGGCTTATCCATTGAATAAATTGGCGGCCTGATTTTATAGCATTTAATTCAATATAGTGCTCACTGGCGAGTGTTTGTAAGATGACTTTGGGTACATCTTTATCGTCATCAAACATGAGTTCATTTTGCGCTGCGCTTAATAAGCGATTATGCGTTGGGTTAGCGGCTGTAACTACGCTTGGCTGGTCGGCGTTTAGTGCAAAACCCATTATAAATGTATTATTTGGGTCGTTATTAATACACCCAATAAGTACCTCAGAACCACCAACGAGTGGAAAGTGCCAGCCTGTTGCTTGAGGTTGATTTTCACAAGCATATAGCGCTAGTTTTTTTAGTGCAGGGCTTGATTGAATTACTGGGCGAGCTGTTTTATCAAACTCGGTACGAATACGGTATTGGCCGTGTTCATCTACAAATGCATTACTTGTGAGAGATTCTACGGTTGCTGGAAATACCATAGGCTTAGGTGTATGAGGCTCCGGCATTGCTTTGTAAGGTGTGCCTCGCTCTATAAATTGCGCTACGCAGTGATAGTGCGCTTCACCTTCATGACTGCTTTCGTCATTTGCTTGATTAAGGGTGTGCTCTATTGCAATGCATAGCAAATCACCACTGGCAAACCCCATATTATCGTCAAGCGAAATTGAGCAGCCTGCAAATACATCAGATACATTACCCGTAAGCGTAACCAGTTTATTGTGTGTGGCTAATGCATTACTAAAGCTTTGTGTTTGTGCTGATGCTTCTGCGCTTGAGTTGGCAGCAGGCTCGAAAAAAGATTGACTGTTACTGGCTACTTTTTGAAATTGTCCATGGGCATTACTTTGCGCTGCATTATTATATAAGGTTTGTGTTACTTCACTGTGCATAAAGCCGACAAAGTTACCCCAGTACTGGGCGTTCATCCCCGCGTTTGCTTTAACTTCTAATACACCCGTACTTAAATAGGGGCTGTTGAGGTTGCTGTCACTTATAACAAGTGTTTCGGTGTTTGATTCACTTTCAATCCAGTAAAAAAGACCATGCTGAGACATCAAGCGATTAAAAAAGGCCCAGTCACTTTCCATTGCTTGCACACATTGCTTTAAATGCGGTAAGGCGGAGCTTGTCCTAAAAACGATTTGTCCTGATGAATAACCTGCTTTTTGTGCTAAGTAATTTAATACATCTTGTACGTTTACGGTAATAAAGACTTTACTGTTTGAGGTGTCTTTTAAGGTGGATAATCGATCTTGAATGTTTATTTTAAAGCGATGTAGATTGTTGAATACACCCATATTGGTTACAGATGTAATCAGGCCGCATTGTTCTTTATATCTTTTGTTTTTATTAACAAAAATCACACTGGCATTAGCAAGTAGTATACCTGTATTAATTTTCACTGAAGATTCAACGGTGAGTGAATAACTAAAGCCTTTATTAATTTTTTCGTAGCCATGCAGGTAAGTAACATTAAAGTCTTTGTCATTAACCTTCAAAAAAAAATTAGATTTAGTCAAAACGTTGCAATCCCTGCTCGGTAAAATTAGTGGCGTAAACATACCTTTTTGTGTGTTAATGATCAACTGGATAATTGTAACTCTAAAAATAAATTGAATTATTTTTTTTGATTGTTTCATAAATAGGGATTGTTTTGTTTTATTGCGTATTATTCATTTATAACTGTTTTTTAGAGTGTTTATTCTAATTCGTAAATCGCATTAATATTCTAATATTTTAAACCTTATATAGGTTGACAATAGCGGTTAGGTGTTTGTATTATGCGCCAAATAAATGGATTTATTACTAGCCTTAGACTAAGAGTTTTTTAGTTTAACTGATGACAAGGAGCATGTTGTGAATAAAAAAGAGTTTATAAATCAAATAAATAGCTTGTACTCCTTAGCTTGGTCACTTACTGCCAGCGTTTCTTCGCTACTAGACCAGGTAGGTATTCCTGCCCATCGCGTTTTTTCTGAAAATTCTATAGAACACTTTTTCTTTTTTTTAAATAATCCCCCTAAAAGCAATGGAAAAGTTACTTTAATTAACGGTGATGTATCTGTTTATATAAAAGAGCTTTCATTAATAAATACTAAGTTAATTACGTCTATAGATGATGTTGTTACGCAGTCTTTGTTAGTTGATTCTCAAGAGAAAAGCAGGACTAAGACTCTTTTAGGCTTTTTTAAAACTAATAAATGGTCTGATTGTGCGAATGTAAGATTCAATAAAGTTATTTGCCCAGTTTATGAAGCTACTCTTTGCAAAACTAATTTTAATTTTAAATAAAAATATTTATTGAGGTAAAAAATGCGCTTTATTTTAAATGCAATTATAGGTTTATCACTTTCTATAATATTAACTGGTTGTATGAGTACTAACGTAAGTTTAGATGTTAAGGCAACAGATAATTTAAATTTAAACCAATTTGATGAAGCGTTACCAGTGGTTTTAAAGGTATATCAACTGTCTGATATACAAACATTTAAAACAGCCACATTTGAAGAGTTATGGAAGTCAGATAAGTCAGTTTTAGCTAATAGTTTAATTACATTAGAAGAGCGAACAATTCACCCTTCTGAACAATCTAAAATTAAGTTTGAACAAGCTGAAAATGCAAAGTTTGTAGCTATTGTTGCTTTATTTAGAGATCGCAGTGGCGATAACTGGAAAGCGTATTATCCGCTTGCAGATGGCCCTGTTAAGTTGTCTACATCATTAGATGTTTTGGTTACCAATAATGAAGTTCAATTACCTGGCGTGGATAAGGCTGAGTAATGAATTTAAAAGCTCCCGCAAAGCCCGTTTGGGCTGAAGGTGTTTTGCTTGCCCAGCAACACTTTCAACTATTTGACGATTATCACGATCAAAATCAGGTTGTACGTCAAGCGCTAATATCGCCATTGGCGTTCGGTTTACAGCATTTTGCTATTGATGAATCAGCACTTGCTCGCGGTATATTAAAAGTGACCAGTTTTAAATTACTTTTAGAAAATGGTCGCTTGCTTGATTTTGATCGACAGCATCAAGATGATTTAAAGCTTGAGCTCGATACTAACCATCAAGAGAGTGTTATTTATATTGCTATTGCTGCTAATAAAACAGTTAGCAATATTGAAGGTTATGCGGCCAGCGGGCAATTAAGTGCATATGAAGCGGATTATATTGATTTAGAAGATAATCATGATGCGTCGCGTAGTCGTGAGGTATTAGTTGCAAAGCCTAAATTTATATTACTGTCTGACTCAGATGTAAAAACTTATTTTGACACCATTGCATGTTTAAAAATAAGTCGCTCGGAAGATGGATCATTTGTTTTAAATAAACAGTTTGTGCCTCCTTTATTGAATATAAGTGCATCTGCTTATTTAACTGAGCTGTTAAATAGAACGGCTAATTTAGTTAATGCAAAAGTTAATGTGCTGCTTAGCAGACGTAAAAATTATGGCTCAGTTACTGACTTTGGGCCGAATGAAATGAATACATTTTTGTTACTTAATGCAATGGCTCCATCCGCCAAGCGTTTAGATCATCTTAAAAATTTGTCATTGGTCCATCCTGAACGTTTGTATTGTGAGCTTGTTGATTTAATTAGTTCAGTTTCAATGTTTGAGCACAGTGACTTAGTTAACCAAGTACCACCATACCAGCATAAAAATTTAAGCAATGTATTTGGTCAGCTTGATGGCCTATTAACTCGTTTACTTGAAGGGGTTGTACCTAAGAAAATGGTGGGCTTAAAACTTGAAAAAACCTCTAACGCTATTTATCAAGTTGCCACTATTGATTCTGCAACGTTTACTAACAACGACTTTTATTTAGCTGTGTATTTTGAATCTGAAGACACCAAATGGATTGAAACATTTAGTGATCAAGTAAAAGTTGGAGCAAGCGAAAAGCTCGATATCATGATTTCATCTGCTTTAGCGGGTGTGCAACTAACACATTGTCAGCGACCTCCAAATAAGCTGGCCATAAAAAGTGGTTATGAATACTTCAGGCTTGAGTCGCATGGTTTCATTTGGCAGCAAATTATTGAAGAGCAATCATTAAGCCTATTTGTACCATTTGGATTGCAAAGTGCACAAATTGAAATTGTTACCGTAGCACGTAATTAACGTTGAGTTGAAATTATGCAAGAAGCACAAAAAGAACAAGATTTAGTCGCGTGTATTTCGCCTGTAATTAATGCGCTAACACCATTAAAACTAAAGCAATCTACTAACTTAGAGCTTGAAGAGTTTAGAGAAAATTTACTTACTAGTTTTGATGACTATGAGCGTAATTGTTACTCGCAACAGGTAACAACAAGTTTAATGCAAGAAGTTAAGTTTGCTCTTACGGCTATGTGTGATGAATTTGTTATGAGTTCAGGTGCTCATTTTAGAATGGATTGGATGTCTCGACCGCTACAGCTTGAATTTTTTGGTAACAACCGAGCTGGTGAAGAATTTTTTGAACGTTTAGGTAAGTTGCGTACCGGCGGAGAGCAAAAGCTAGCTGCATTAGAGGTTTATTATATTTGTCTGCAGCTTGGCTTTGAAGGCATTTACAAAGTTAAAGGCATTGAGCAATTAAAAGCGTTAATTGTTGATGTTAGAGCTCAAATTGAAGATATAAAAGGAACACCGAGTTCTCAATTATCTGATAACGGTATACCTGCAGAAGGGTTTGCGATGAAGGTGGGGCGTAATATTCCTTACTGGGTGATTTTGGCTATTTGCTTGGGTTCTATTGCCTCATTATTTGCTGGATTTCATTATGTAATTAATAAGCAAGCAACGCAGAGTACTCAGGTAATAGACAACCAAATTGAAGTGCTGACTCAGCTCAATAAAACCAACGAAACACGATAGGTAACACAATGCAGGGAAGAGTTAATAAAAGCGGTTTAGTTCATTTTTTATTGGGCTTGGTATCATCGCGTGCAACGGGTCAACTTATTGGCTTTATAGCCGTTTTGAGTATTGTGTGGTTTGCCGGTCGCATGGTGGGTTTAGATACTACCGATAAAAAATTAATTGCGATGGGTGCTGTAACCGCTGTTTTTGTTTTATTTATTTTTATTCGTTGGTTATGGACTAAGCGCTCAGGCGATAAGTTAGCTTCTGAATTAGCAAGTCATAATGCCGGTTCGAGTGCTGAATTAAGCGAAATTAAAGAAAAGATGCAAGAAGCATTGGGATCTTTAAAAGCATCTCATTTAGGTGCGGGTTATCGTGGTAATACTGCTTTATACGCTTTGCCTTGGTATATGATTATTGGCCCTTCGGCTACAGGGAAAAGTACTTTATTTGCAAATTCGGGCTTACATTTTCCTTACTCTAATTCGAGTGAATTGCATATCCAAGGTTTTGGTGGAACGCGCAATTGTGACTGGTGGTTCTCAGATCAAGCTATTTTAATTGACACCGCTGGGCGTTACACAACTGAGCAGTCAGAAAATAAAGAGTGGTTGTCATTTTTAGCGCTCCTTAAAAAATATAGACCAAAACTGCCTATAAATGGTGTAATGGTGGCCATTAGTGTTGCAGATGTTTTAACTTCCGACAGTGAAGAAATTCGTCAACATGTAAAATTAGTGCGTGAGCGTATAGAAGAGCTAATTACCCAGCTTGGCGTTATTTTTCCTGTATATATCACTTTTACCAAAACTGACTTAATCAGTGGTTTTGAACCTTTTTTTAGTGACTTATCTGAAAAAGAGCGTGAGCAAGTATTTGGTGCGTACTTACTCGATATTAGTGAAGATCAAAAAAATGATCCTGCAGAAATGTTTGAAGTTCGTATGCAGGAGCTATATGAGCGACTGTGCGAGCAACGTTTAAGCAAAGTTGCACGAGAGCGCAACGAGCATCGTAAACAGCTAATACTTGATTTTCCTAATCAATTTCAATCAGCTTCAACTAAGTTAACTGAGTTTGTTAACTTACTGTTTAAGTCTAATCCATATCAAGAAGTTCCTTGGTTTGCTGGTGTTTATTTTACATCGGGCACGCAAGAAGGCACGCCTATTGAGCGTATTACTAATGGTGTACGAGATCAATTTGGTGCGGTTGTTGTTGACCAAAAACAAGAAAGCATTACTCAAAGTTATTTTATTAACCGCGTATTTAATGATGTTATTTTTAAACTACAAGATTTAACGCGAGGAAATAGAAAAAAACGGTTAGTAGGACGCTGGTTAAAAGGTTTAACAGTCACTTCAGGTTTGGCATCTATTGCAGCAATCACAGCACTCCTTATTACGTCGTACACAAGTAATCAATTATTACTTAATCAAGGTGAGTCACGCGTAAAAGCAGTTGTTGAAGCTAACGTAAGTAAGGCAAAAGATGAGCAGAAGCTTGCTGCTACGCTAGCGCTGTTTGAGCACTATGGTCAGCTTAAAACTTACGAAGATTCATTACCGTGGTACTTTATATTTGGTATTTATGAAGGTGATGAAACCTTAAGTAGTGTTGCAAATGTGCTATTTAATCAGATGAATCAGCTTATTACTTACCCAGGTGAAGAGCATTTACTTGCGCAAATAAAACAGTACGAAACACAATGGTTTGACAATGAAGGTGAAGCGAAAGCAACGATTCGTCAGCAGTATTACGATGCACTAAAAATGCATTTAATGATGAGTACGAACCCTGAGCATATTTCAACGGAGTTTGCTAAAGAGCAATTACTTAATTTTATAGCTGAGCATTTTCATATAGACATAAATGCACAAGAGCAAGCACCCATTTATACACAACTAAGTAGCTTAGTTGATATGTACCTACAAAATATGGGTAACGATATAGAGCAGCCAGGTAAAATTGCATTTTGGCAGGCTAACGAAACATCGATAGCGCTAGCGAGAGACAATTTAAATACCCAGCCAGAGGCTTTCCCGTTATATCAACAAGTAATTACAAGCTTTGCTGAACGTAAAAAGCCATTGTTATTAAACGATTTTATGATTTCTAAAAATCGTGATGTATTTAAAAGTAAGTATAAAATCCCGTATGTTTATACAAACTTAGGTTGGCAGGAATATGTATTCCCAGAGATTAAACGTATTTCACGTTTGGTGTTCTCAGGTGACTGGGTTATGGGTTCTAGCGATGAAAATGGTCAAAATGTTGTTGACGAAGCACAAGCTGAAACTTTGGCAAAGGCTATGCGAGCATATTACTTTAAAGACTACGGCAATACTTGGTTTGCTTTTATAGATAGCATAAAAGTGCCTGCATTTAGAGATCTAAACGATGCAAGTATTGATTTTGCACGCCTTTCATCGATGGATGGCCCCTTTAACGATTTAATGAAACTGATTAACGATAATATTACGCTCGCTGACGCTCCTTCAAAAAGCCAAGCTTCAATAGGTAAGACGGCTGCAGATGTTGCAAATAAATTAGCTTTAAACACGCCAACAATTACTCAAATGAGTACGGTTAGAGCGCCAGAGCTTGAAAGTCGATTTGCTGACTTAAGACGTTTTGCACAGCCTAATGAAGATAAGAATTCTTCTGATTACTTAAGACAATACATCAGTTCATTAAGTAGCATCCATTCAGACATTAAAGCAATGGCAGCGAGTAATGAAGATGATGCTCAAGCAATGATATTTGCGCAGGACTTACTTTCAGGTAATAGCCAAAGTAATGCATTACAGTCTTCGTGGATTATTATTGAGAGCCAAACTCGAGCACTAGACCCTCAAACCAAAGAAACGCTAGATAAGCTATTTAAGGCTCCGCTTCATGGTGGTATAGCGACTATCATGGCAAAAGCACGTACTCAGCTTAACCAAGAATGGGAAAATCAGGTTTATACTATGTATAACAGCAGTTTAGCTGGTAAATATCCATTTAACTTAACTGGCCCTGATGCTGCGATAGCAGATGTTTCTGAATTTTTAAATTCTGAATCAGGAATTTTATGGAGCTTTATTAACACCCAGCTCAAACCATTTATGAAAGTACGCCGCGGTGTGTGGGAAGAAAAACAATGGAATGGTGTAGGTATTGGTTTTAGCGCGCAATTACTTGATGGTTTAACTAAAGCAAATAAAGTAACTCGTTCGTTGTTTTCTAGTGGTGCCGACAGTGCTGGTTTTACTTTTCAGATGATGCCTGTTCCACACCGAGGTATTCGTGAAACATACTTAGGCTTTAGTGAGCAAGGTTATCGCTACCGCAATGAGCCTGAAGAATGGCGTAATTTTTCGTGGCCTGGTCGAGGGGCTGCAGAGAAAGCGGTTCTGTATGGTTTAGATAATAAAGGGCGTCGTATTTCTATCGAGCAAGACGGACCTTGGGCACTACTAAAAGTGCTTAACTCAGCCAGTGTTAAGTGGATTAAAGGCACAGAATTTTTAGCAACATGGGAATTAAAAGATAAATCTGATGAGGTGTTAACAGTCCAGTTTTCTCTTAAATCAGGACGCAACAGCGGTATATTTTCAAAATACATGCTTACATCGTTTGCATTACCAAGCTCTTTGTTTTCACAAAGCCCTAGCTTGGCTCAATCGCAGTCGCGAACAATGCAATAGGCCGCTAGCAATGTTTAATTTATTTACTAAAAAGAAAACACCGACATTGGTTAAGCAACACAGCTTTGGTTTTATGGGTAAAACACCAATAAGACCAGACTTTGTAAAGCTTAATATTTCATCTAGAGAATCGGTTGGATTTGATCATTGGTTACAAGAAGGTTTTGCGCATTTAAACCGTGGTAGAAAAACAACGGATACAAGCCACTTGAATGGAACTAAGTCGTTGTTTTTTATATCGGGTAATGCTGATGATGGTGGTTTACTTGGCGTTTTGCAGCCAAGTAAAGATAGCAGTGGTCGGTTTTACCCATTTAGCTCTTTTGTACATAGTGGGCTTGATACATATAAGCGACATCCTGCTTTTCTATTTTTATTTGCAAGCCAAGTAATAGAGCACCTTTTAGGTGTAAATGAAAATATTAAACAAGCTGCCAGTATTAATGAAATGGAGCAAAAAGCACAAGATTATAACCGTGTAGCTGATGCACTTAAACAGCAACCAAACTTAACTCTAGAGCTTGATAAACTTAGAACTATTCCGATGAGCGTTTTTTGGCAGCATTTAGGCTTGAACGATATTGCTAAAAGAGCAATTTTAATTGAAGAGCTATCAGCTGTGCTTAAATCTATCGCTAATAGAGGGTGTTTAAGAAGTCAGTTTGGTATTCGCCTACCAATGCCTAGTTTTAGTCATGAAAGTGCCTTAGTTGCCGGGTTTTGGTTGCACTTAGTTGCATCTATGGTGGCAGATCATAATTGGCAGCCTTGGTTTTTTTATCAGTTAGGTGATGAGAATCAAGCGCCTAGTTTAACTATTTTTTGTAGGCCTATTCCAGCGTCATACTTTAATAGTGTGTGGGAATACGATAAAAAAACAAACGATATTGTTGATCTATGTAATTTAAAAGTAGAAAAACAGCCGTCTTCACAAACACTTAATTTTGCTGATATGGATAACGTGAGTGTTTACGATGCACTTCGTCGTTGGTGTAAATCATGAGTAATAAAGCACCACATACACATACCACCTGGATTGAATGGCTTGAAGCATTAAGTGCTCCTCTGCCGGGGAACAAGTGTGGAGAAGATTTAAAATATGAAGAAACATTTAAAGCATTAAAAGCATCTTCATCAGGAGTGGGGGAAGTTGACTTTAAAGTGATGTTTATACAAGCATCAGATTTACTCAACACTCAAAGTAAAGATTTACGCATAGTAAGTTACTTAGCACTAGCTGCAACAAGTGAGTTTGGGGTTACAGGTTTAACGCATACATTATTGTTATTTAATCGTTTGTTGACTACTTATACGGATGAGGTACACCCACTAAAAGCCAGAATGCGCGCTGCAGTTAATACATGGTTTTTACAACAGCAAGAACGTTTAAAGGGTGTAGCCCAAGGGCATAATACAAACGCTGAACAATGGCCTGAACTTATAGCTGCCTTGACTCAATACAACGAGCAGTGTGTTGCGTTATTAGACAACGAATCTGGCCCTCTATCGACTTTGAATGAGTGGGCTAAAGAACAAGAAAAACGAAACCCAGTGCCTGTAGCTGAACCAGTGCAAGAAGAAAAAGCGATTAGCACAGAGCAAAAATTAGCTGAGAATTCAGCTGTAACGGCTCCAAAATCAGAAACTAATAATTCGGCACCAGCCGCAGTTGCTAGCCAGGTTAGTATTGGTAATGCTGATATTGCCTCAGATACAGCGTATTTAAGTGCGGTTAGGCAGCTACTTAACTTTGATAAAGAACAAAATAACATTGAACGAGTAATAAAGTTATCGCGAGCTGCACGTTGGACAAGATTGGCATTACCGGCTAACGAAAATGGAAAAACGCGTTTACCCGCTCCTAGAGCTGCAGCATTTGCTCCAATTGAAAATGCATTGGCAAGTGAGCAACCTGAACAAGCTTTAAATTTAGCCGAAGGGTTGTTTATGGAAGGGGCTATGCAATTTAATTTAAATCTCCAAGTGCTTAGTTTAAATGCATTAAAAAAATTAAATAAATTGCCGCTTGTTCATTGGCTTGAGCAACAATTAGTTAATTTAAATGAGCAGTTTCCTGCTTTAGTTTCCCTACAGTATGACGATGGAAGTCCGTTGTGTTCATCTGTAAATAAAGAGTTTTTAAAAGAGTTATCACATTCTGCAAAAACAGAGTCTGTTAGCTCTCAAAGTAGTGCGTTTGATGAGCAGTATAGCGAGTTAATACAAGACGTCGAAAAAGGGCAGTTATCGACTGCATTAATTAAAGTCGATCAAATAAATATTTTAAACGATTTTGATAAAGCTCAAGCGCAATTATTAAAGGCAAAATTATTAATGAAAGCTGAGCATTACGAACATGCTTTAGCATTATTAAACGTGTTACTAAAACAAATAAAAGCGCATGACTTAGCGCAATGGCAACAATGTTTTTGCATGGAAGTATGGCGATTTTCCAAGCAGTGTTATGCAAGTTTGTCACAAACGCCAGAAGATGAAATGAGTTTAGCTGCTAAACATATTAGTCAGCAAATGATGGTAACTAACCCTGCACAAGCATTAGCGTGGGTTTAGTTACAAGGGCTTGACTAATATGTCGAGGTTTAATTGGAATTGAGTCGGTAGATAACCAAACTGCAAAGGAAAAAACATGAGTGATACATTTCAAAAAGAGATCCCCAGAGCTCGGATCAATATTTCGTTAGAGCTTGATACAGATGGCGCTTCACAAAAAAGTGAATTGCCATTAAAGATGCTAGTAATTGGTGACTACTCAAATGGTCAAAATAGCCAAGAACTATCTGAGCGTGAGCGCGTAACAATTAATAAAAATAATATTGAGCAAGTGCTTAAAGATATGGCGCCTAAAGCGAACTTTCAGGTAGCGAACAAAATTAAAGGTGACGGCGAAATTAACGTAAACCTTGAGTTTGATTCTTTTAAATCGTTTGACCCAGAATCAGTTGCTTCTCAAGTGCCAGAGCTTAATAAAATGATGGCTATGCGTAATTTACTTCGCGACCTTAAATCTAATTTATTAGATAACTCATCACTGCGTAAAGAATTAGAGCGTGTTTTACAAAATCAGCCAGAGCTAGATGAGTTAAAAGCTAAACTGGATGAAATTGCGCCGCTAGCGTCTGAAGATGAAAAACAACCAATAACTGAATAAGGAGATTACCATGTCAATGCAAGAACAATTAAATGTTGCCGCGCATACCACGGAGCAAGCTCCTTTATCCACTTATGAAAATATATGTGGAATGGTTGATATTTCTCCAGTTGCAGATGAAATCAAACTTGATTCATTTAGAGATGCAAGCAACCTAGCCGAAACTCGTGCAAATGAGCGCTTAACTGCAGCTATAAATGTATTTTTAGATATGGCTAGCAGTAGTGGCCAAGAAGTAACTCGAATTGATAAATTACTTTTAGATGATTACATCGCAAAAGTAGACATTATTATTTCTCAGCAGTTAGATCAAATTTTACATCACCCAAATTTTCAAAAAATGGAATCAGCATGGCGCTCGTTACGTTACTTAATTAACCGTACGCCTAACAATGCCAACATTAAAATTGAAATGCTTGATGTAGATAAAGAAACTCTAAGAGATGATTTTGAAGAAGCGCCTGATACAACTCAATCTGCATTATATAAACATGTATATACTTCAGATTACGATACGCCAGGTGGTGAGCCAGTATCAACAATGGTTTCGAACTTTGAGTTTGATTGTTCTGCGCCCGATGTATCGTTACTGCAAGAGATATCTCGTGTATCTGCGGCAGCGCATTGTCCGTTTATGGGCAGTGTTGGTCCTAAGTTTTTTCTTAAAGACTCATTGGAAGAAGTATCTAAAATCCAAGATTTGGGTTCTTACATGGAGCGCGCTGAGTTTCTTCGTTGGAAAAACTTCCGTGAATCAGAAGACTCTCGCTACATTGGTTTAGCATTCCCGCGCTTTTTACTACGTCTACCTTATGGTGAGACAAATCCTCTTCGTAACTTTAATTACCAAGAAGATGTAAGTGCGCAGCATCATGAACGTTATTTGTGGGGTAATGCAACATTTGCATTTGCTGCAAACATTATCCGTAGTTTCCATGATAATGGTTGGGCTGTAAATATTCGTGGGCCGCAATCAGGTGGTAAAGTTGAAAATCTTCCGCTGCATTCATTTGAAGCTGGTAAAGGATCAGAAACTAAAATTCCAACTGAAGTACTTATTTCTGAAACTAAAGAACTTGAGTTTGCTAACCAAGGGTTTATTCCACTTAGTTATTATAAAAATTCAGATTTTGCATGTTTCTTTTCAGCTAATAGTGCGCAGAAGCCACAGGTATTAGAAACAAATGAAGCAACAGCTAATGCAAGAATTAACTCACGCTTACCATATATTTTCTTAGTATCGCGTATTGCGCATTACTTAAAAGTTTTACAGCGTGAAAATATTGGTTCAAGTAAACCTCGCCATGAATTAGAGCAGCAGCTTAATGATTGGCTTGGCGCATTAGTAACTAAAATGAACAACCCTGATGAATCTCTTATTGCTACGCATCCACTAAAAGATGCAAAAGTAACTGTAGCAGAAATTCCAGGTAACCCTGGTTACTACAGAGTAAGTACGTACATTGTTCCTCATTTCCAAGTTGAAGGGATTGATGTTCGTTTAGCGCTAGTAGGGCAAATGCCTGGCGAAAAATGAACTGCTACGCCGCCAATGAAACGGATTTAAGTACTATCAAATGCGTCAATTTGGTGAGTAGTTGGCAGGTGTACATAAAGGATTAAGACTTATAGTCTAAAAAATTGCCCCAAGTTGGTTGCATCCAACTTGGGACATTAAAAGGAGTTTAAAAATGAAGTGCCCAAATTTAAGTGGATTGGAGTTTTCTAAAAAAAATCTAGAGTATTTAGATAAAGCTAGAGAACTTACTAGACATACAGATCAACTTACAAAAGCACTAAGCTTCGGTAGTCTAGCTGCAATTTTTGTAGGTAATGGGGCCTTGGTCGCACAATTTAACATATCTAATACAGATTTTGCTTTGATGGCTGAGTCGTTATCCTCAGTGTCAAAAATTAAAAGATATGAGCTACAAAAAATTTCATATAGTGCTTATAGAAATAGTAGTTCTTATAAAGAGCGAGAATTTTGGAAGGCAATGATAAATGGTTGTAAAAATGATTAGAATATTGTGTATGTTCAGCTTGTTTTTGGTTTGCATTGCAAACGCAGTGGCCAGTGATAATAAAGTTTTTTTTGCGAAGAAAAAGCTACAGCTAGCAACAGTCGCATTTGAAAAGCAGATGGATAAATGTTTTTCAAATGCGAATAAAGTAAGCAGTACTGAGTTACAAAATGATGGTATTAGCTTAGAGATGACAAAGACAGCTATTGATTATATGCATTATTCTGCGCTGAGTACTTGCATGAAAGTTCAGTACGAAAATTATTTAAAAGCAGGTTACTTTTACAAAACAGTTACATCAAGTAAGGATATTGGTGATATTGATAGCTTTGTTTCAAATACTTGGGTATCTGAATTAGACGCAGAGTATAAGTTTAAGCAATTACCTAAAAGTGTACAGCAACACTTCGAAAAGTTAGCTGTTTTGCAAACTCCATTTGACGCGATGTCGTTAATACTAGAGTTAGATAATCCGTCTTTGTAAAAATTGCCCCAAGTTGGTTGCATCCAACTTGGGACATATTCCCCAGTGGCATGAAGCAGAGGGCTTTTTGGGGGGCATAAATATTACTATTTATGCCAATGCCAACTAACAGGAAACACTTCATTCTAAAAGGAGAATAATGAAATGGCAATTCCAGCGTACATGTGGTTAAAGGATGACCAAGGTAATGACATCAAAGGTTCTGTAACTGTTGCAGAGCGTGAAGGTTCAATTGAGATCCTACACTTTGATCATGAACTTCGTATTCCTACGGATAACGATACAGGTGAACTTACAGGTACTCGTAAGCATGAACCTTTTGTAATTACAAAAGCTGTTGATGCGGCTACGCCGTACTTGTACAAAGCGTGTTCAAACGGTCAAACACTTAAGCAATTAGAGCTTAAATGGTACCGTATTGATGACACAGGGACTGAGCGTGAATATTTCTGCCACAAGTTGGAAGATGTAAAGATCACTTCGATCTCACCAACAATGCATAACGTTAAAGACTTAGACAAGGAGCGTTACCCGCACCTTGAAACAGTTTGTCTACGTTACAAACGCATTACTTGGACTTACTTAGATGGCAACATCGAGTTCTCTGACTCTTGGACTGAAGGTCGTTAATTAGTCAGTAATTTTGAAGGATATGCGCAAGCATATCCTTTTATTGAGATCTAAATATGGCGTTATTCGATTTTTTAACTCAACCAGTTACACGCAATGGTCATCATGGTTTTCAAACTGATGAGCAAGTCAGTGTGTGCAAGCATTTAAATGAGCTTTTAAATGCAAGAAGAGGAGTGCTGAAGCACTTGTCTGACTATGGTTTGCCCGATGTAGAAGATATTTACGAGGGGTTACCATACTCACAACACACGTTAGCGTTTGAGGTTAAAAAATTGATAGAAAAGTACGAACCACGCGTACGATATGCAAATGTAACACCTGTTGAAATTAAAGAAGATAATTGTGTAATAAGGCTAGATATTCAAGCTTTTTTAACGAGCGGGCAAAGTATCAAGTTAAATACCCGTTTTGAATCTGGCGGTAAAGCAGACGTTATACAACATGCAAAAAACACTAACTAATGTTATTTAAAGGATTGATGAATGCAGCAATATTTTGATGCACAAATGCGCTTGTTAACCCAAGCTGGTAAGCAGTTTGCTCAGTTTTATCCTGAGCATGCAGGAATGCTTAACATTGATGCATTAAAAGATAGAGACCCTCATATTGAGCGCTTATTAGAAGGCGTAGCGTATTTAACTGCCCATACTCAAAAGCGTTTAGATGAGTCAGTACCTGAAGTTTCAGAGCAAGTACTGCGTCAACTGTGTCCAATACTCCTAAGTTATTATCCTTCTAGTACTGTGGTGCAATTTAAGCCTAAATTGGCTATGCAAAAAACACACACTATTTTAAAAGGTTTACAGCTTAATCCGCCTAAAGCAAAGGCCGATAATAAAAAAATAATTTTTAGCACAACTCACGGTTTAGACGTTGTCCCATTAGATGTTGAGCATGTTCGATACCAAGAGTCGCACTTAGGTGCAGAGCTACGAATAGGGCTTAAGTTTGTATGCCAAGGTGAACGAAGTAATTTTGATTTATCTAAACTAAACTTTTATTTACGTGGCGATACACCATTATGCAGTGCTTTATTTCAATTATTAAAAACACCTAATAAACAAGCAGAACTTGATTTTGGTGCTAACCATTTTGAGTTCAACAAAAAGTTAAAAGCAAAAGGTTGCAGCGCTACTTATTTAGATATAGATGGCGCTTTACTGCCTAGTGCAGCTAAAAGCCATCCTGGATATGCACTATTACTTGATTATTTTAATGCAAAAGATAGGTTTTATTTTTTAACATTTGATGGTTTAAAAGACGAAGAGTTTCCTGAACATATTGACCGTTTTGAAATCGTATTTAGGGGTGATAATAAATTACCGCCGGGTCATCAGTTAAGTAAAGAGAACATTTTAATCAATTGCGTGCCAGCAGTTAATTTATTTAGCCAAGCTGCAGAGCCAATTAAAATAGAGCCAAACAGAACTGATTATATGATAAGTGCAGATCAGGCACGTTTTGACCACGTTTTTAGTTATACGGTAGATGCAGTTGCAGGTCGAAACTCTATAACCGGGCAATCGTATGATTACACTCCTCGTTATCAAAGCGTATTTGAAGACGAAAAAAAGCTATTTACTGTGCTCACAAAAGACGTAGGTGCAGCAGCCCCGACTCATTATTTACAGCTTCCTTTTAATTTAGAAGATGAAAAAGAAACTCTATCAGTTGATTTAACCTCTTTTAATGCCGGTTGGCCTCGTCAGCTTTTGCAAGAGGGAGACTTGAACGAAGGCGGAAAAGACATGCCGAGCATCGTTGAGGTTAAAAATGTTATACGGCCAACTAATTATTTAGCATGTCCAAGTCAGCCAAAACACTGGCAGCTTATTAGCTTATTAAATGTAAAGTTTTCACAAATTACGCAAGTTACAGAACTAAAAAGATTACTAGTGTTATTTGATTGGTCTAATAAAGCTGAGAATCGATTACGAATTGAAAGCATTTTAAAAATAACAGCAACGCCGATCAGCCAAATTAAACGCGGAATATTTATCAAAGGTGTTGATGTACTTATTGATATTGATGAAAGTAAATTTGTTGGTGATGCTGATTTATATCATTTTTGTAATGTATTACACGAATTCTTTTTAATGTATGCCCCTATAAATGAAAGCGTACAAACGCGTGTTAATGCAATTCCTAGTTATAAATCGTGGAGTTGGGATATTGAACCGGGTAAGAGTTATCAGCTATGAGTTACGCTGATAAAAATCATGCGCACCCAGTTTGGTCTAAGTTACCCGCGCCAATAGAACTACTTATTGAGCAGCCTTGGCGGTTTAACTTATTTAAAGCGATGAGCTTAATAGAAAAACATTGGGCCGCACCTCAAGAGCTAGAGCAAGGGATTAGTAACAGAGTTGTTTTTAAACCTTTTAAAGAGCTTGGTTTTCCGGCTACTGATGTACGCGAATGTGTATTAGAGAATGATGGCAGAGGAAGATTAAGCTTATCGACCTCTTTTTTAGGTTTGTATGGTGTGGATGCACCCATGCCACACTATGTATTAGAGCAAGCAGCAAGTGATGAGCAAAGCGGTGACCGCGTTCGTCAGTTTTTAGATATATTTAATCATGTACTTTATTGCCAACTTTTTCAGGCCTGGAAAAAGTCGCAAATTAATATAGCAGGCAGAGGCGCGAGCCAATTTGATGGGTTAGTTGAATCTATTTTACTGGGAAAAACTGATCAAAAAATTCAGTGTGGTATTGCAAGTTTAAAGCAAACTAGCGCTGCTGGCTTAGCGCAGCTTCTTAAACATAGTTTAAATATAGACACGCTAAAAGTTGACGACACACGAGCAAATTGGCAAAAAATAGATACACCAAGTTCAATCGGCGAAGAAAACCAAATGGTTTTAGGCAGCTCTGCAGTACTTGGTACGAAGGTATTAGTTAGCGGAAGTATTTTAACAATAGATATAGGTCCAGTTAATAGTGATACAGCCATGAGTTTAACGCCAAGAAGCGAAGAAGGTATAAAAATGGCTGCACTTCTGACTGCGCATTTACCAAGTAATGTAGAGTGGGTTTGCCAAATAAAAGTAGCTAATGAGGCTGTTGCCGAACAAGCTTTAGGTCAGCAACCGCTAGTACTTGGACATAATTCATATTTAGGGGCCGCAGCTGCAAATACAACAACACATAGCTACAGCCATCAACAGTATAAACACTAAGGAATTAAGGATAAAAAAATGGATGCTAAAGGCATAAAACAACTCATAGATAAATTAAATGGCCACACCGCAACAGCACTTGAATCAGCAGCTGGATTTGCGAGTAGTCGTAGTCATTTTGAAGTGCTTCCTGAGCATTTACTTATTAAGTTAATGGAAGAAGGAAGTAATGGTGACCTTGAGCACATTTTTCATTTCTTTAATATTAATCAAGACAAAGTATGGCATGAGCTATTAGACTTTTTAAATAGACAGCCTGCCGGTAATCAAAGTAAGCCTACATTTTCTCGTCGTTTATACGAATGGCTAGAGCGTGCATGGTTAAGTGCTAATGTTCAGCATAAAAGTGATTTTATAACAGGTGCTGCGCTTATTGATTCATTAACAGAGTTATTACCTTACAGCCCTGTACTTCAACTACCTGCTTTACTGGATAAAATAGATTCACGCTTTTTAGCTGAAAATTTAGATAAAATTTGTCAGCAATCTTCAGAGCGTTTAAACCCAGTAGCTAAATCAAAGTCTGCAAATCAAACAGATTCATCGCACGGTACAGCTGCGCTTGATGAGTACTGTGAAGATTTAACTGAAAAAGCAAAACAGGGTAAAATTGACCCGGTTCTCGGTCGTAATGACGAAATTCGTATGATGGTCGATGTGTTATGCCGTCGAAGAAAAAATAACCCTATTTTAGTGGGTGACCCAGGTGTAGGTAAAACAGCAGTCGTTGAAGGTTTTGCCCAGCGTATAATTGATGGCCAAGTACCAAGTGACCTGCAAGGCGTACGCTTATTGGTGCTTGATATGGGGTTATTGCAAGCAGGTGCCGGCGTTAAAGGTGAGTTTGAGCGCCGCTTAAAAACAGTAATAGACGAAGTTAAAAATTCAACAACGCCAATAATTATGTTTATCGATGAAGCGCACACTTTAATTGGTGCCGGTGGCGATGCGGGCATGAGTGATGCGGCAAATTTATTAAAGCCAGCATTAGCACGCGGAGAATTAAGAACCGTTGCGGCAACAACATGGAGCGAGTATAAAAAGTATTTTGAACGTGATGCCGCTCTAGAGCGCCGTTTTCAGCTTATTAAAGTGGATGAGCCAACAGAGCAAGCGGCTCAATTAATGCTTGCAGGCTTAAAAGATAAATATCAAGAGCATCATAATATTCAAATTACGGATGACGCTATAGAAGCTGCTGTCGTTTTATCGTCGCGCTATATAACAGGCCGCCAATTACCAGATAAAGCTATTGATGTATTAGACACCGCAGCGGCAAGAGTACGTATGTCGTTTGCTACAGACCCCGCTGCCATTGAGTCTGAGCGCGAGCACATTAATTATTTAGAAACCAGAATCAATAGCCTCAATGTAGAGCTAGGGCAAGGTTTAGTTGTTGATAAAGATAAGCTTACCCATTTAGTTGAAGAGCTGGTTATTGCACAAAATAAATTGGCGCAACTTACTCACTCGCGTGAATCTCAAATTTCGACTTTGAGTCAAATTAACGAGATAAAGCAGGCAACTGATCAAGAGCTTGATAGCGAATCATTGCTGACACTTCGCCAATCACTAAAAGAGCAAAATACACAAGACAACGGCTTATTTAGTGAAGTAGACGCCGATGCTGTTGCGCAAATTATTTCACAGTGGACCGGTGTGCCTGTAGGGGCAATGGTAAAAGATCAGATTAGTAATTTAATTAATCTTGAAGCCACAATTAGCCAAGAAGTTATAGGGCAGCAGGCTGGACTCGCTAAAATAGCGCAAACACTAAGAGTGAGTAAAGCCGGCGTAAGCAACGATGAAGGCCCGCTAGGCGTATTTTTACTAGCTGGTCCATCGGGCGTGGGTAAAACAGAAACCGCTCGCTGCTTAGCTAAACAATTATTTGGTGGTGATAAATTTTTAACCACTATTAACATGAGTGAATACCAAGAGTCGCACACCGTATCGCAACTTAAAGGTTCACCACCAGGGTACGTTGGCTATGGTGAAGGTGGTGTGTTAACCGAAGCGGTAAGACAGCGTCCATATTCAGTAATTTTACTTGATGAAGTTGAAAAAGCGCACAAAGATGTAATGAACATGTTTTACCAAGTGTTTGAGCGCGGCACCATGCGTGACGGTGAAGGACGTGAAATAGACTTTAAAAATACTGTAATTATCATGACATCTAATTTAGGCTCAGCAGAGTTAATCGATGCATGTACACCGCCTACAGTTATAGACCTAAGCCCTCAAGATGACGAGGAAGAACAGGTACAGCAAAGCGATCAAGAAGCAGCTATTAACGAAGCGCTAAATCCAACGCAAGCACCTATTAATGAAGACGGAACGCCTTGGAAAGTACCATCAATCGGTGCACTGACTGATTTAATTAAGCCGCAGTTACTTGCTTTTTTTGCGCCTGCTTTACTTGCCCGTATGCAAGTTATACCTTACTTAGCGCTTGATTCTGAAGCTCTACAGTCTATCGTCAGCTTGAAACTTGAAGCCATTGCCACACGTTTGCACGAAAACCACAAAATGCAGCTACGAGTAGATGCCAGTGTTTTAGAAAAGCTGACTACTCAGTGTACGCTTTCAGATAGTGGTGCACGTATGGTGAACGCGGTTATAGAGCAGCAAATACTTCCTGGTATCGCTAAATCAATTTTAGAGTTTATGGCAGAAGAAGACATGCCTGATATTTTAACGTTGGCCGTTGACGAACAAGACGAAATTACGGCGACATTTGCAGATAACGCTTAAATAAAAGGATGTAAAAATGGGATTCATGGACATATTTAACGAGCTCAAGGCCAATAAGAGTCACTTTAGTGTTGCTATACAGGGCATGCCTGACGGGATGGTCTATGTAACTGACTTTGAGTCTAGGGACGATCGTTTATGTGAAGACTATGAATTTAAAATCCAAGTATTGAGCCCTGAGCATCTAACATCTGAAATGCTAATAGGCAAAGATGTATCGTTATCACTAGTGTGGTCAATGTTAGATCGTACTATTTCAGGGTTAATTAGTGGTTTTATAGCGCATGGTCAAAGTCATCAGGGGTATCACTATACTTTGATCATGAGTTCTCATTTAACATTACTTAAGCATCAGCATTCTAACCGTGTATTTACTGCTATGGATGCAGGTAAAATTATTTCGAGTGTGTTTGAAAAAGCAGGTTTCCCTGCGCAAAAGTTAAATGTACAAGCAAGCTCAACCATGCTCGATATGACCGTGCAATACAACGAAACTGATTACGAATTTGTAACACGCTTAATGCGTAAGCACGGTTTTGTGTACAGCTTTGTAGAGCAAACTAGTGGTGAATGTACATTGTATATTTGCAATGATTCTAATGGTATAGCGCAAGAGTTTGATGAAATAAACCTAAGCTATGTACCGCCATCTGGGCAAGTAAGAACGAGTGAGTCAATTTTTGCTATAAGCAGGCAGGCCCAATTATTTCCGCAAAGTACACACTTAGATGATTACAACTACCAAGCTCCGGGTAATTTGCAAGTTTCAAAAAATAACAGTGCGTCAGTTATTGGTTTTGGTGAAGATAGTCATTACGGTGATAATTACGGGCAATCAAACGAAGGGCAAGACTTAGCAACTATCAGACAGCAAGCGTTTGATTGCCAACGTGAGCAAATAATAATAGACACAGACTGCAGGGCGCTTCGCCCTGGTATGCGTTTAAATATTTATGACCATCCAGAGCATGATGGTCAGTATTTAGTGACGCGTGTAGAGCACAAAGGTAGCCAAAGTGCTTCGGTTGAATACGGCTCTAATGTAAAGGGCTTAACGTATAAAAACCAAGCTTATTTAATTAGTGTTAACCAGCCTTATAAAGCTCCATTGCGCCCAGCGAGACGTGTGTTTGCAACGTTTAATGCATTAATTGAGCAAGAAATTGATGACAAAGGTAACTACGTAGTAAAACTACCGTTTAATCAAGATGGAGAAGGCCAAGAAAGCCGTCCTACACGTTTAATGCAACCTTACGGTGGCAGCGGGCACGGTATGCATTTTCCACTAACTCAAGGTACAGAAGTGCTCGTTTGTGGTGAAAATGGTGATTTAGATAGGCCTATAATTTTAGGCGCGCTTTATAATGAAAATGCACCAAATCCTGTTACAAGCGAAAACCCAACTGAAAACAAATTAGTAACTAAAGCTGGGCACAGCTTTGTAATGGATGACAAAAAAGGCGAAGAGAAGATAAGCCTTGCCAATAAAAACAATAAAAACCAATTAATACTCGATGCAACAAATGGTGCGCACCAGGCAATGTTAAAGTCTGTTGATGGTGATGTTAAAATTTCAGCGAAAGAAAACCTTCAGTTTGTTGCCGAGAACGACGCAAACTTTACAGTTGCTAATAACTTTACAACGCGAGTAGAGAATAACTTGCAAATTCAAACCCGCGAAGGAGATATTACCGTTAGCTCGGCTGCGGATTTAACCTTAAATTCAGCCGCAAATAGTCGTATTCAAGCGACTGACGGTAACTTAGAGCTCACAGCAAGTGATGAGTTTAAAATGCAAGCACAGCAAGACATTAGCGTTTACTCGGTAGACGGCAACCTTGAGTTACAAGCGCCACAAGGTGATTTAGAATTAAACAGTGGTAAAAATATTACTATAAAAGCAAATGGACAGGGGTCAATTCAGTTAAGTCAAGGTGGCGCAAGTATAGAAATTGATGCTGCGGGTAACCTTACAATTGACGCCACTAATATAACGTTAAGTGCCACTAATATAGCAATTAAAGGCAGTGCAATTAGTAATAACTAAGTTAAAGGAGTAATTTAATGAACGCTAAAGTTAAAAGTATATTTAATCACGATCAGCAACTTGCACCTGTAAGTAAAGTCGATGAATTTGGCCGAGTTAAAGGCGTTACAGTAAATAACGACGAACAGAGTGTTGTAGCACAAGCGGCGCACATAACACCATGCCAAGTGGGCGACACAGTACTACTTACCCACACTGCACAAGGCTTTATAGTAACAGGGCTACTTGCAAATGAAGATCAAGCGCCCGCTGCACTCATTAAAAATAGCCAAGGCCACATAACGATTGAGGCGCAGAAAAGTATTAGCCTTCAAACTGCTAAAGGGACTATAGAAGTATTTGCCGACGGGACCATAGTGCTCGAAGGGCGAGATATAACAGCCAATAGCGAGCAAGATCTTACCTTGGCTGGCTGGCCAATTAGGCTTAATTAATACTATGTTTGCTCAAGTCGCTAAGGTTAAGCAGCATCAGCAGCGCTTAAATACTTTATTAAAACACAAACAAAAGCTGCAAGCGCAAGGTGTTTACCCGCTTGCTCGACTAAATGTAATTGAAAGCCAATTACTAAATCATTTATACACACTCAGCGATTTAAAAAGTGATGCACCCACAGATTACTTTGCAGGTAAAAATTTAACACAAGTAAGCCATTTAACGCTTGATGAATTTATTACCCTTGCGATAGAGAGCCCTGAGCACTACAGTATCTACGCGCTATTGCTACAAAGTCTTAATTTAAAAAGTGAACTTAACAGCGCCGAAACTTTTTTAGCTTTAAAGTCGGACAAACATTTAAGTTATTACAGTGTATTACAGCACTTACTTGATTATTGGCAGTTAGATGATAATAAAGCACTGCGCAATAGTGTACTCAACGAAAAAGAAGAGCTTGATAGTAACGCGATTACTTTACTTTTTTCACAGCACTTGAGTGAAACAGAGCTAAATAGTGCCATGCTACATGCTAACTTTGATATTGCTTATGCAGCACTCGTGAATGCCTATTGTAATAAAACAAGTAACTTATCAGACATACTATTTAAAGTATTTGCCAAAACAAATGATGTCGACAAAAAAGCAAAATTACTTGCCCTAGCAGGGCTTACTAACGATCCGCGCTGGGATGAACCTTGCCTACTTTTTTGTAAAGCTAACCCCGGGCTTTGCCAACATGTACTAAGCCACTTTGTATATAAGCGTGCATTGCCTTTATTTATTAATTTAATGGCGCATGGGGTAACTCAAAAACCAGCTTACGCAGCATGGCTAATTATTACTAACAGAGCGCTTGCCCAAGCAAACAAAGTAACTGTAGTAGAATCAAATAACGAAAAAAACGTACACAGCGGCATAAACCTTGACGATGCAGAGCATGCAAGGCAAGCGTTTGCACTTGTCCCAGGGGATCAATTATTAAACGGCATTAGCTTTGTGTGCAGTAATGCAAAACAAAAATTAAAAATACTTGCAGGTGAAGTTGTGCAACGTGTTGTAGCACCACATTATCCTCTGCAAAAGGCCTGTGGTTTGTACCATGTATTACTGAGCGCCAAACAATGGCAAAGTGTGATAGCGGAGAGTCCAAGTGCTGAATAATTTTTCTCCTTGGCAGGCTAGTTTTTTTGATGGTTGGTTGAGTGACCGTACGCTGGCTAAAGTTGTCCTTGTAAAACAAAACTTTGAATTTGACGAAAAAGGCAATGTAACACCAAACGAGCCCGGACCCGATATTGTTGTAGCCGATGATTACGATGGCGACCCCGCATATACACCACTTAGAGAAGTAAACGAACAAGTCGCCTTTAAGCATGGATTTGAAGTGTATGGCGACTTTACAGCTTACCCGCCTAAAGCCAAACAAGCGCGAGTAATTGAAGTAGAGCTTGGCCTTCATGATAAAGCGCAGCCACTATTTAAAAAACGTTTACGTGTAACTGGCGCACGCTTTTGGAAGCGCTCTTTACTTGGGCCTGTTGCAACTGATCCGAATATTATTGAGCCTACACCCATTAATTACAGCAATGCTTTTGGTGGAAAAGATCTTAACGATGAGTCTAATTATCTGCTTGAAAATCCGATAGGGAGAGGATTTAAGCTTAAAAACAAACAAGCAAAAGGGCAGCAATTACCTTGCATTGAATACGCAAATCAACTACTTCGTAAACCGAGTCATACTACCTCAGTTGCAAGTTTTTCAGCTATACCATCACATTGGTCACCGCGTATCGAACTTATGCCCGACATTGATAAAAAAGCACTTATGGCAGGCAATTATCCGTTTAAAACAGTGCTTGATGAACATTTTAACAATATGGCACCTTTAGATCAGCGAGTAAAAAAAGAGTTTACACAAGGGTGGGCGTTTTCACTTTCAGGGTTATACCCGTTACAAGAATATGGGCAGCACCAACGAGTTGAACTTCCATTTGAAGAGCCTATTGTTCAGCTAGTTAACACATTAAACAGACATACAATTAACTTGCGCTGCGACACGTTGGTTATTGATTCTGACGCGCAAAGTTTTTCTTTGTTATGGCGCGGCTATATTGACGCAATACACGTAGGCGCAAATAGCCAGTTAGTTGTGGCAAAAAAGGAAACTAACAATGAAGTTTGATGTACTTTGCCATATAAATGCTACAGGGTGTACACCAAGTAGCTTGTATACCGCTGTTGCAAACCAAATGTTGTTTTCTAAACCGAGTAAAGCATTAATACGTTGCGATATAAGCTTAGATGCCCCCTACATAATGGTAGAAATAGAAGAGCTTGCTCAGCTTGATAGGCAAACCAAGTGCTTATTGTTATTAAGCCAGCTGCTCGAAAATATTGATATTACAACCCTTAGAAAAACATCCCGTATAAGTCAAATAGTGTTTGTATTACCACAGGACGAGTTAAACAACCCAGTAATAAGTGACGATACACTCAGTGAGCTTTTAGCTGAGGTGATTTCGCAGCAAGTCCCTGATTTTATACAAACTACAACGCTTGATTTAAAAAGCATAGCGCCCGATACACTTATAATTGCACTCGACTCTTGCGTTAGCTACCAATACGTAAGCCATCAAGCAAAAAATAACGTGGTGCAAGTGTTAAACGGCCCGCCAGGCATTATTAATGGTGAAGGTGGATGTGTATTACTTACCCATTTACAAGGCACCCTTAGTGCACACCTTTATAATGGCGAATTAAACGAACAGCTCAACCAAGCCGAGGCTTGTGTTAATGATACTTACCTATTTGCAGGAAAGGAGTCGTTAGCATGGCAAAAAAAATGGTTTGCTAATACACAAGCATTGTATAGCCCAGAAGACGAATTAATAGAGCTCGCCAACTTAAATAATACTATTGGCCATCAAGGCGTTGCAAACGATCCAGCGGGGTTTGTGCTTGCAAATAGCTATTTAAATAACCCACTAAATGAAGGGTTACAGCATGTATTTTTATTATTTAATTCACCTAACGAGCAATTAATAAAAATTTCAAGGAGTGAAAATTCATGACATACATTAATGCAGCCGCAGGTAAACAAACAGGCAGTGTTCAGTACGACATCGACGCGCTAACCGCCGATGTGCGCTCAGGTGGATCGTTAACATGGCGACACAACAACCCAACACTATTAGGGCTTAATAATAGTGCTCGAAGTAACGGCGCATTAGGTAAAGCCAGCAATGTCGCTATTTTTGAAGACCGAGCCAGTGGAGATGCGGCATTTTTAGCTGAAATAGGCCGCCCCAAATACCGCGATAAAACACTTGGCGAAATGGTTAATGTATTTATTCCAGACTATATAATTCCACCACCTCAATGGGATGATGAAAAAAACGAACCTATCTTGCCGTGGAATGAGTCTCAAACCAATATGGATGTTAATAAACCTATTACTAATGCCCAAGCATTTTTAGATTTAGTGTCGAGCCACTTAGGGTGGGAAGCTGGGAGTCAAGAGCAATTAACCAAAGATACGCAATCGCAAGCAGCGCAAGTAGCCACAGTATCAGGGCAAAATGTATTAATTAATGGCCGCACCGCAGTGCACCAAAGTAGCGGCGGCAAGCTAAGCACTATTGATATATGTTTAACTACGGTAGGCCCAAGTGTCATCCCAATCCCTTATCCAAATATGGCCGCAGCAAGTGATGTAGCCAGTGTGGCGGGGTCAGTCAAAATAAACGGTAACGGTGCTGCCAACATAAAAAGTAACTTTTCAAAAAGTAAAGGCGATAAACCCGGAGATAAAAGAGGCCTAATGAGTGGCACTAACGATGGTAAAGCTGAATTTATAATAGGCTCATTTAATGTACTCATTGAAGGGAAACCCGCTGTTCGCCAAGGTGACTTAATGATTTCAAACTCAAAAAACACCCCGCCTATGCCGCTAGCGCAATCAGGTGGCGCATCACCAAGGGGGTTGAGTGTAGAAATGAGGGATAGTTTGGCTGACCAGCAAGTCGGTAAAAAAATAGTCATAAAAATATCAGGATCAGAAAAGTTAGATGAAGATGGAGTGTCAATTGTATGAGTGATCTAAATGTAGCAGATAAAATTGATGAAAAAAATGCGCATAGAGAGCTTGTTTTTGAACGCCAATCAGATGGTGTAAAAAATGTATCATTAATGGTTAGAGATGAATCTGTAAATAGAAGCAGTAAAGGCTACTATAAAATCCCGTTATATCAGGTAGATGCTAAAGAGGAGAGTGATAATACAGCTGATATTGAGTTAGTTCATATATTCCCAATTAGATATGCCCACCCTGCAGATGAAATTGACGATCATACAACGAACTTAAGAGATGGCTTTTTATACATTTTTGTTGACGGTCATTTATGGCGTGAGCTTAAGGTAACGACCAAAGAAAGCGTTACGCGTTTCAATGATATTAACCTTGCTTGGCAGAAAGGCTCTCTTACTTGGAAAACAAATAAAGGTTTTCGTGAGGCGACTGGTGAAACACTTAAAACGATTATAGTACCGAACAAACTTAATGGAAGTAACTGCCAAGTACAAATTGCTTTTTCTGAAGTGCAGTGGTCGTGGAAACAAATTCAATTATTTGGAGGGTTTAATCCTGAAGACCCAAGGTTAAACTATGGAGAGCCTGTTAAGCCAGGTGAGAATAATGCTGATGCAATAGAGCTTCGAAACAACAGATTGTTTACGTTAGATAAGCTTGGTGATTTTGAGCAAGGCTATAATAGTAATCAGTTACCTCAGCATGTTGCACTCGATGTTGTAAATAAAGCTGGAGTCTATTGCCCCGTTATACCTGACGCAATAGGAAAAGTAAGACAAGCCGCTGCAGATATCACGCTTACTCGCTCAGTGATTAGTTCACTACCGATAGAGCAAGTAGCAAATGGACAAACGGTTTCGAGTGTTGATGAGCTCTCAAAAGAGCAGCGAGGTGAGCTTGAATTAGCATCGTTTGTTCAACAAACCTTTTTTGCTTTTCCGCAATCTGTGTCTGACAAATTAGCAACATATGGTGAAGACAGTGTCTCTGAGCAAGAACAAAAGATTGCTTCAGATTATAAAAAGTGGGTAGAAAATAAATTTGATAAAACAGCATTCAGAAAGTTTCTAGCAACAGAAAAAGTGCTTGTGCTTGGTGAGTATATCAATGAGCTAAGAGCCAATGTAAAAGACCTTATAGAGGATGAAGATACTGCTTCTAGCTTTTATCAATGTGCAAGAGACTATGCATACCACTCAGGTAACCGACGACTCGATATATATCAACTTATGTGTGACGTATTAGCCCCTTTGAAAGATTTAACGGCAGATTTGCTTCGCTCAAGTGTAGTGTATGACCAAGACGCGCAAAAGCTTAAGCAAATCGATAGTAATGATCTAGGGCAACATATAATCTTAAAAGTGTTAGGTACACACCCGGAGGATACCAGTGACCGTTCAAATTTATTGAAACTACATAAGTTACTATTCCCTGATGAAACCAGTAGTAAGCCTAATTTAACTGAATATAAGTGTTTTCGAGATGAAGAAGATCCTAAAAATGTTGATTTTTCTATTGATGAATTTAAGACTTTGGAGAAGCAAGATGATCAACTTGATGGTTATATAGAAGGCGATTTAACGCAGGTATTACGTAGGAGTAGCCAAGCTGTATGGGGCTTTTTTAATATTATTATGGAAGTACCATCTGCCACTTATTCTATGTCTCAAGGTGGCGGAACAATTAAAGATGTGTTTACTGCCCGTATGCAAAAACAATCTAGCTTACAGCGAGAAAGTAATAAACTTGAGCGGCAAACAAAGAATTTAGAAATACAGATAAAAAATAAACAAAGTGAAATTGAAAGTTCTGAAAAGACACGCAATGATCTCATTCAGGAAGCGCGTAACCAAGGTATAGATGGCGATGACATCACCGAGCAATTAAACAGGCAGCTTAAACAAAGAAACAAAGAACTAGAGCACTATAAAACACTGCTTAAACAAGCAAAAACAAAAAGTAGTGTAACACGTGCGCATTTATCGACGCTAAAAAGTGTGGGTTTAGACATGCTTAATAGTGAGGCACGTATTAAGTCAGTTGCGATGTCGTACAACCCCTATCAAAAAATAATGCATCTCGCGCATATGGTTTCTGATGGTTTACTCGTTGAGATTGACATTGATGTTAACGACTATTATCAAGGAAACTTACCTGACTCAGTAGTCCCGCTTAATTTTGACAGCCGTTCTAAGCGTGCCGAACAACGAATTTTAGAATTTAATAAAATAACCGAAGGTATTGATGAAGCACTGAGCCAAGGTAGTTACCCAGGCAATGGCGGAACGCGGCCCATTGTTAAACTTAAAGTTAACGATAAAGTGACGATACCCGCTCGATTAGACCTTATTACTAGCTTAGATGGTTCTTTGAATGAACTAGAGGCCATGGTTACTAAGCAATACTACGAATCAGACAGCGCCAAGAAGAAAGTGATGAAAAAAATGGTGGCGCTTGATAAAAATAAGCTAGCTGCATTGGAAGGAGTAGTGAAGAGGCTTGAAGATGGTTTAGAAGCGGTTGAAGGTGCTCAGCTCAAAACAAACTGGGATTTAACTGGATATAAAGATCATAATAAATCCCTCAAAAAGTACGCGAAAACAGCATTTGGTAAGCAGCAAACGGGCAAAGTTGGCTTAGCTAGCATTGGTGTTTTGCCGTTTGTTTCTGGGCTAGAAGCCATTAATTTTTATACCGTTATAACTGGTGATGGCGTCAGTTCTATGGATAAAGCATCTGCAGCATTAGATTTACTTGATGTTATGGTGAATATTGGTAAAGATTTGGTAGAGCGTCGTTATGGTATGCCAAGCTCCGGTCAGTTGATTTTATATGCTGACAATAAAGTGCCTGTTAGCGAGCTTAGTAAAAAAATACTTAGAGGAAGGCTCGGTGTTACTTTTGCAAAAGTAGCATTATTCTACACTGCAAACTTTTTTACATTTGTTGCCGGCGGTATAAGTACTTATATCGCTGTAAGGGATGCAGTGAATGAGTATAACAAAGGTAATATAGGCCTTGCGACAGCGAATTCGATTATGGCTCTGGGCTTTTTAAGTATGACTGCCGCATCTGGCATCGCAATTATCACCAAAGGGGCGTCAGCCTTGATAGCTGTATTTGGTATTGTAGGCTTAGTGATAGTTCTTATTGCGGCAGGGCTTATTTATTATTTTAGTGAATCAGAGGTTGAGGCATGGCTTCATGCATGCCCATGGGGGAAAGCTGCCTTTATTAATGATGGTTCTTCCAGTGTAAGAGCCGCTCAGTGGCTAAACCGCCCTGACTTAGCATTACTCGATGTCTATAATGCACTTTACAAGCCCTATACAAAACTGGTTGCAAGCAACTTAGCTAAAACTATTTCAATTGGTTTATCCACGCCGGTTGCTGCGGTAAAAGAAGGCGTCGATACAAAGCTCTATTGGCGAGTAGTTAATCCAACAAGTGCAAATATAATTGCACCCTATCGAGGTTATAATGTTGAAGCAGCTGAAAAATATGCAAAAATAATACAACTTAAAATGTCACGTTATACAAAACATAGAGAATTTAAACAAATTCCCCTTAGTTCCCCCATATTAGTCGATGCGATATGGATGCTTCAGCCTTCACGAACAGGGTGGCAAGCAGAAATAAATTATAATGCATTTTTGACTGAGTTCGGCTTGCAGCCAGGCGATAAAATAGAGCTCAAATTAGAAGCCACAGTATATCCGAATGGTAAAGGTCAACCGACTATTCAAGGTTTTAATAGTACCTATGGCTTACCAATTGAGTATTACAAAGCGGATGAAAAGCCTGGGTTACTGTCTTTTAATGATGACCGCAAGTACAGTCACCGCATTGGTCAAGTTATAAGTCAAGCACTAATTAATTTATAAGAAGTAGATCGTGTCAAGGAGTAACTATGAACATAGATGATAAAAACGCAGAGGAAGAAAGAATATTTAATGAGCTAGCTGAGCGCCTCATTGCTGAAGAGGAAGATGGTTTAACTCACGAAGAACGAGAAAAAATAAAAAGAGAAAACCGTATTAACGCAATTAAAGAGTGGTGCGTTGAAAACCCAAATCGGGACCCTACAAGAGCAAAAGACAAAACCATAAAGCAAATGGCTTTAGACGAAGAAGATGTAGTGCGCATAGAAGAATTTGGAAAAAATAACCCAGAGAAAATGGCAGAAATAAGTATAAGGTCTGAAAACAAAATTAAGTACCGTAGGGATAGACAAACCTACAAAGAGCGACTGCCAAGAGACTACTTACATAAAGACAGTTATGAAACGCGATTTAAAAGAGCCGAAGCACTCAATGGCTGCGGGTTTAAAACCCGTACTTTTAAAAGTAAGCGTTTTACTGATGAATACGCAGCAGAGCTCAAGTCGCCTAATCGTGGCTCAACGCTTGAGGGTCACTGGGTTCGCACCGATGGGCAACAACTTGCTATTTCATGGTTTGGAGGGTGGTCGAACTTATTTACTATTCTTGGCTTTGGTTGTACGAGCCTCGCATTACTCGTATTTGGTTTCCATATTCTTGCTCTTATCATGGACGGGTTTGAATATTTCTGGGTGATGGCTTCAATCTATGTGGTGCTCTTTGGTTTAGGAGTGTTTACGTTAAAACACCGGGCTATTTTATCGCACCGAGATAAGTTTTACTTCAATCGCCATACCGGGCTTGTAAAAACCCCTCATACTTTATTCAGAAAACCATTTTATTTACCTTACGAAGATATTGTTTGCTATGGTGCAAATGAGCGTAATGTCGGCTCAGCCCGTGGTGGTTCACGTGTATTTGTGTCACTCATGGTGCCGTTAAAATACCCTAAACATTATCGCTTCACCAAGCCTACTTTTTATGTGGGAGGTTTTAATCGTGAATGGGATTCGCTGCAATATGCCACAGCCATAACCTTTATGGATACGTCAATCCCACTTGGTACGCACTTATATCAATCGATAGAGCATTACTTCAAAATCGATAAAGATATAACGGAAAAACACGCCTTTCCTGAGGAGCTAAAACCTTATTTAGACCCGGATGACTGCCAAGTAAACAGACATGAAGTTTGGTGATGTAAAAACAACGCTGAGCATAAATAGTAGCTTTACTTTATTAAAACCAACCTTAAACAATAGAGCTTTTATTGTTTAAGGTATTTTAAAAGGATTTTTATGAATCGCTTTGCATTTAAAAATTTATCACTCGCAATGCTTATGAGTTTTTTTGTCGAGTTTTTGTTGAGTTATAATTCATTAAACTCAAGACCCATTTTAAGTTTTAATAGTACTACATACGATAATAATATATGCAGCGCAGTAGCTGGAGCATGTTCGAGTTTAGTACCTTGGGATTCGTTTTTTTTATTACCACTGGTAATGTCTGTAGTATTTTTTTTAGTATTAAAAACGGCTGATAAATTTAACCTATGTGTTTATTTTGTTTCGTCTAATTTTTTTATAGTTATCAATGGTGATTACCCTTATTTTTTTTATTACTTGATTGAGGGTGGAGTGATTTTGTCATTGTTATATTTTTTAAATTTAAAAAAGACAAAAGATAAAAAAGAAAAGAGTCAAAGTGAACGTTTTTTTAATTGTCGAAACTATTTAAATACATTAGATAAAACAGGCATGTTTACTGGGATGGCTGCTGAAAAAGAACTTTTATCATTCTTTTTGGTCAGTTTTTTAATCTTATTTTCTTTAATTATTATGATTTTGTTTCCTTTCTTAAGTCTTTATATTAAAGGTGAAATAGATTTTAATACACTGAGTTTCATATCAGCTTCTTTTATTAAAAGCGCTTTTTTAAATTCCTAGATTCAAATTGTAAGTGCATAACTTGTTTTGGCTAGATTAAGTGGTCAGTTGCTCATAAGCTAACTGCTTTTT
>NZ_JADYWS010000035.1:0-37931 GCF_015864715.1 Pseudoalteromonas sp. NZS71
CAGTAGTGAAACGAAACAGCGCCGATGATAGTGTAGCATTTGCTATGTGAAAGTAGGACATTACCAGGCTTCAAATTGTAGAGACCCGTTACAGCAATGTGATGGGTTTTTTGCTGTCTGGGATTTGATAAATAGCCAAGAGCCCATGCCGAGCTCAGTAGTGAAACAAAACAGCTCGAGGGCGAGCCCCGGCCAACGATAGTGTAGCATTTGCTATGTGAAAGTAGGACATTACCAGGCTTCAAATTAAAGAAACCCGTTACAGCAATGTGACGGGTTTTTTGCTGTCTGGGATTTAGTAAATAGCCAAAAGCTCATGTCGAACTCAGTAGTGAAACCAAAGCTTCGACCGATGATAGTGTAGCATTTCACTGTGGCTCTCCATCGCTGTGGGCACTACGACATTACACAAGCTTCACATTGTAGAAAGCCCGAATCTAACGATTCGGGCTTTTTTACGTCTGCAGAAAAGTGAAATGTGCGCAATTAACACACTCACATCAACACATATCACGTAGGGCGGGCGAGCATAGCGACTCCCGACGCTAGAATCACAACAAAAACCCTCAATACCCCATTCGGCCAATAAAGTAGCATTTGCTACGTGACTTTCTACTGCTGTGGGCACTATGACATTACACAAGCTTCACATTGTAGAAAGCCCGGATCTAACGGTTCGGGCTTTTTTACGTCTGCAGAAAAGTGAAATGCGCACAATTAACACACACTACATCAACACATATCACGTAGGTCGGGCGAGCGCAGCGACTCCCGACGCTAAAATCATGAAAAATCTCCGCTCAGCAATGAGTGCGCAGCATTTTCACTATGACTCTCCACCGCTGTGGGCACTATGACATTACACAAGCTTCAAATTGTAGAGAGCCAGCATCTAAAAATTCGGGCTCTTTACGTCTGCAGAAAGTAAAATGTAAGCGAATAACGAATAATCTATACCATAACATCATCAAGTACTTACATTAAATACCTTCATGATCTAACTAAACCCGAAAGGTTCGCGTTTTGAAAAGTGTAGTAAAGTTAAACGTAAGTGAATAGCGTACTACTCACTCAACTATCTTATTCATATTTAATCTTTTTTACTTTCTATAAAAGCTAATTACTTTCATTTCCTTAGATAACAAATTTAATTTTGCTTTGTTACTGTCTTTGATTTAGGATCAAATCAGTTTAAAACCAAGAACTAACAGCCTGTGTATAGATTATTAATTAGCGCCATATCCATTTTATTTTGTTTTTCTGCGTCGGCAGTTGAAGTAACTGATCTATATCAAGATATTTTAAAAGTGGATGACAAAACACGAGACACTCGATTAGCTGCGAGTCGTAAAGCTTTGCTCAATGTTTTAGTGAAAGTAAGCGGTGATGAAACCGCGGATCAAAATAAATTAGCACAGCAACGCACTAAAGATATTTCTGATTATATGCTTAAGTTTGAATATGACGAGAGAGCAAATGGACAATTGAAACTTGTTGTTAAATTTGAAGCTCGAAAGATCAATGCGTTAATCAAAGAGTTAAACTTACCTTTATGGGGAGTACAACGCCCATTAGTCGCAATATGGTTAGGTATTGAAGACAATTGGCGCAGAGAATTAGTAACACAAGAAAGTTACCCGCAATTAGAGCAGTTAATTTATGACAAAGCAGGACGCCGTGGATTACCCGTGGTTGTACCTTTGCTTGATTTACAAGATAGACGCTTAGTAGGTATTCCTGAGGTATGGGGTAACTTTTCAGAACCAGTAGAAGAGGCCTCTAGACGATACAGTGCTGAGCGAAGTATTACAGCAAGAATGTATAAAGAAGCGGATAGCGAAAATTGGATTTTAGATTGGCGTTTTACTAATGATGATCAGTTTGATTCAAATAGATTAACGGGTGATAAGCAACAAATTGTTAGTCAAATGATTGATACTTTAGCGCAGGGTTTAGCTAGTGAGTATGCTATCGATCCTAATGCTTATTATGAGCAAGCGGCGGCTACCTTAACTTTAAAAGGCACGCAAAGTTTTGTTGATGTTGAATTAGCAAAACAAAGATTATTGAACTTAAGCGTTGTTACGCAAGTTAAAATTGTTCGTAAAACACCAGAATTTGTAGAATTTAAACTAAACCACACTGGTAATCTAAGTGATCTTAAAAAAGGGCTAGGGTTAGACTCCTCATTTAAAGATTATGAGGATCCACGCGCTTTTTATCATGTTGTTGATAAAAATAGCTTAGAGTATCAATGGATAACGCCATAATGCTAACTTCTGAGCCGATGCAAATGGCATTACCGGTTACCTTGCCGGATGACGAAACATTTGCATCGTACTTTGGTGGGGAAGATTCGTTAGAGGTTAACCATTTAAAAGATAGCTTTTCGAAGTTAGCTAAAAAGTTTCAGTATACTTATTTATGTGGGTTAGGTGATTCGGGTAAGTCTCACCTTTTGTATGCAACCTGCATTAAAGCACAAGAGCGTGGCCTATCTAATATGCTGCTGTCTATGCGCGAAGTAATTGACTTTGGACCTATGGTATTAGACGGTTTAGAAGCACTTGATGTTCTATGTATTGATGACGTGCATTTAGTTGCAGGCAATGATGCATGGGAAAAAGCACTATTTAACTTTTTTAACCGGTTTAACGAACCCGGAAAAATGTTAGTAGTAACTGCCGATTTACTTCCTAGCATGCTTAATATCTCGCTGCCTGACTTAGAGTCTCGCTTAACGTGGGGAACAACCTTTCAAATTCGTTCTATGAGTGATGATGATAAAGCACAAGCACTTGTTAAGCGCGCTCATATGCGCGGCCTTGAATTAAGTGATGAGTGTGCACGCTTTTTACTAACCCGTTTAAGCCGTGATATGCGTGCTTTATTAGATGTACTCGACAAATTAGATCATGCATCTATGGCAGCACAGCGAAAATTAACTATTCCTTTTATAAAATCAACGTTAAAGCTGTAGTAGGTCTAGAATCTAGACCCTTCTTTCAGTTATCATAAGCTATTATCAGAGCGTGTTTACCTTTCCTGATTGGAATTTGTTTAACTTAAGAGTGCTTTAATCGTGTCGTGAGGGCTTTAGCGTAGTATTTATATGCGAAACCCGAACAACAAAGAACGTAGCCTCCGAGATAAACACTTCAAACTGCATGTGTTTGGTCTTTATTTAGCGTTATTGCATCACTTATGTAGGAAACTACAGTCCAATGCTTAACCTTATTTAATAACCAACCACGCTGTTGTAAAGCAATCTTGAAAGGCCAACACGCTCTTAAGCAATCACCTTCTGTGAAAGATCAGGTATCGAATGAACTTAGAAAACATATTAGCGCAAGCACTTGAGGCGGTAGCCAGTGCCAGTGAAATAGCGCAGTTAGAAGATATCAGGGTTAATTACCTTGGTAAAAAAGGCGAAATCACTAGCTTACTTAAAACGTTAGGTAAAATAGCACCTGAAGAACGTAAAGAAGCAGGCCAAGTTATAAACCAAGCTAAACAAGATGTACAAGCTGCTATCAACGAAAAGCGTGAATTGCTAGCAAGTAAAGCACTTGAAGAAAAACTAGCTGCTGAAACTATAGATGTAACTCTACCAGGGCGTGTTATGCCTACTGGCGGTTTACACCCAGTTACGCGCACTATTGAGCGCATAGAAAGCTTTTTTGGTGAGTTAGGTTTTGAAGTTAAATCTGGTCCAGAAATCGAAGACGATTTTCATAACTTTGATGCGCTAAATATTCCAGAGCACCATCCAGCACGTGCTGATCATGATACCTTTTATTTCAATCCTAAATTAGTACTACGTACACAAACAAGTGGCGTGCAAATTCGTACTATGGAAACTGAGCAGCCACCACTGCGCATTATTTCACCTGGACGCGTATACCGTAACGATTACGACCAAACACATACACCTATGTTCCATCAGGTTGAAGGTTTAATGGTTGATACCGATGTTAGCTTTACTGAGCTAAAAGGTATTTTGCATGATTTTTTACGTAACTTTTTTGAAGAAGATATGGAAATTCGTTTCCGTCCTTCATTCTTCCCGTTTACAGAACCTTCGGCTGAAGTAGATGTTATGGGTAAAGACGGTAAGTGGTTAGAAGTACTAGGCTGTGGCATGGTACATCCAAATGTACTTAAGTCTGTGGGCATTGACCCAGAAAAATACACCGGCTTTGCTTTTGGTATGGGTGTAGAGCGTTTAACTATGCTGCGCTATGGCGTAAACGATTTGCGTGCATTTTTCGAAAATGACTTAAAATTCCTGAACCAGTTCCGTTAAGAGTGAAACAATAAAATGAAATTTAGTGAAAAGTGGTTAAGAGAGTGGGTTAATCCTGCTATTGATACGCAAGCTCTTTCGGAACAGCTTTCAATGGCTGGTCTAGAAGTTGATGGCGTTGAGCCTGCTGCTGCCAAATTTAATGGCGTAGTTGTAGGTGAAGTTGTTGAATGTGGGCAACACCCTGATGCAGATAAACTGCGTGTTACCAAAATTAACGTAGGTGGCGATGAGCTACTTGATATCGTGTGTGGTGCACCAAATTGTCGTTTAGGTATTAAAGTTGCTGTTGCAACTGTGGGCGCTGTACTGCCTGGTGACTTTAAAATTAAAAAAGCCAAACTACGCGGCCAACCTTCAAACGGAATGCTATGTGCTTTTGTTGAGCTAGGTATTAGCGAAGAAGGCGACGGCATTATGGAATTGCCAAGCGATGCACCAGTAGGCACTGATTTACGTGATTACCTAGGTCTTGATGATAATATTATAGATGTTGATTTAACACCAAACCGTGGTGACTGCTTAGGTATAAAAGGTCTAGCACGCGAAGTAGGTGTTTTAAATAGTATTGACGTAAACGTATTAGATATTCCAGCTGTTACTCCAACAATTGATGACAAAGTATCAATTGAGCTAGTTAATGAAGATGCATGTCCTCGTTACCTTGGTCGTGTAATAAAGGGCATTAACCTTGATGCAGAAACACCGCTTTGGATGGTTGAAAAGCTACGTCGCAGTGGCGTACGTTCAATCGATCCGGTTGTTGATGTGACTAACTATGTATTACTTGAACTTGGTCACCCAATGCACGCGTTTGATTTAAATGCGATTGAAGGTGGTATTAAAGTACGTGGTGCAAACGCAGGCGAAGAACTTGTTTTATTAGACGGTAACACCGCTAAATTAAACGACACAACACTTGTGATAGCCGATCATAACAAAGCACTTGCAATTGCAGGTGTTTTTGGTGGTGAGCAATCAGGTGTTACAGATAAAACATCTGATATATTACTTGAAAGCGCATTTTTTAATCCTGTAGCAATTGCAGGGCAAGCACGTAGCTACGGTTTACACACTGATGCTTCACACCGTTATGAACGCGGTGTTGATTTTGCTCTACAACATGATGCAATGGAACGTGCAACAGCACTTCTTCTTGAGATTGTAGGTGGTCAAGCAGGCCCTGTAGTTGAAGCTGTTGCGGCTGACAAACTACCAAAAGTGACTGAAGTACGTCTTCGTCGTGCACGTTTAGACCGTGTTATTGGTCATCATATTGAAGATGCTAAAGTAACAGATATTCTTACGCGTTTAGGTCTTGATGTTAAAGTAGAAAATGAAAGCTGGAGTGCGGACGTACCAAGCTACCGTTTTGATATTCGCATCGAAGAAGATTTAATTGAAGAAGTAGCACGTGTTTACGGTTACAACAGCATTCCAAATGTTGCACCAACTGCAAAACTTAAAATGACGACACATAACGAAGCAACTATTGCACTTAGCAAGTTCCGTAATACGTTAGTGACTCGTGGTTACCAAGAAGCAATTACATACAGCTTTGTAGACCCTAAAGCACAAGCTATTTTACACCCAGAGTGTAAAGCAATGGTATTACCGCACCCTATTTCAATTGAAATGTCAGCGATGCGTGTAAGTTTAATGCCGGGTTTATTAGCGTCTGTAGCGTATAACCAAAATCGCCAACAGCCTCGCATTCGTTTATTCGAACATGGTCTTAAATTTATAAGCGACGAAAGTGCAGAAAATGGTGTTTACCAAGTACCGGTTATTGGCGGCGTTATTACGGGTCTTGTAAATGGTGAACATTGGGTTGAAGAAAAACGTAACGTTGATTTTTACGACCTAAAAGGTGATGTTGAAGCCTTACTTGCAATTACTAATGACGTTACTCGCTTTGAAATTAAAGCCGAGCAGTCAGATGGACTTCACCCTGGTCAATCAGCTGTAATATATGTTGATGGCAAAAAGGTTGGTTTTTTTGGTGCTTTACATCCTCAAGCTCAAAAGTCGTTAGATATCAACAACGCAACTTTTGTTTTTGAAATTGAAATGTCAGCAATAGAAAAAAGAAATTTACCGCAAGCAGAAGGGGTGTCTAAATTCCCTTCAAATCGCCGCGACATCGCGATTTTAGTGGCAGACAGCGTTAAATCTGGCGACATTTTAAGCGTGATCGAAAAAGTTGGCGGAAATCAATTGGTTGACCTAAACTTATTCGATGTGTATAAGGGCAAAGGTATTGAGCCAAATTATAAGAGTTTGGCGATTGCTCTAACACTGCAAGCGGTTGATAGAACACTCGAAGAGAAAGATATCAATCTAGTAGTTGATAACGTGGTGGCCGAATTGGCCGAACAGTTTAATGCATCGTTGAGGGACTAGATATGGCGCTTACTAAAGCCGACATAGCTGAACACCTATTTGAAAAGCTCGGGATCAATAAAAAAGATGCCAAAGATTTAGTTGAAGCGTTTTTTGAAGAAATCCGCTCAGCGCTAGAAAAAGGCGAGCAGGTTAAGCTCTCTGGATTTGGTAACTTTGATCTTCGAGACAAAAAAGAAAGACCAGGCCGCAACCCGAAAACAGGCGAAGATATTCCTATTTCGGCACGTCGCGTGGTGACTTTTCGACCAGGTCAAAAGCTTAAAACCCGCGTAGAAGTGGGCACAAGCAAAGCAAAATAAAAAAAGGCAGCGTAAGCTGCCTTTTTATTTGCCTGAATAACCTAGTTATTAAATTATACCAACCTGCATAAATCTTTGATCAATTTAACGAATTAAATTGCACTATAACGTCGTTAAAAATGTTTTATTTAGAACAACTAGATACAAAAATTTTTGCCTAGTTCTAGCGTAATTTCCTTAACGTTAAATAGACCCCATATATAAGCAGATTGGTATTAGGTTATTTTTGCGATTATAAATTAAAACTCTCGAGGAGATACAAAATCACCTGCCATTATTTGCTGAAATGTTTGCTCTGCAAGTACATCTAGGCTGTCTAAGCTTTTACCACTCGTTATTAATTGCTGCTCAATTTCAAACACGTCAATATTTTCAATCCCCGACATTTGCGCTACTTTAGAAAATATATATGCATGCTTAAATTTATCATGTTTATAAAAAAGACTAATAAGTGATGTATACACTTCAGGATTCGGTACGTTGTCTTTTTTATTGAGCTCTAAAGTTTTATAAAGCAAATCAATGGTTTTTTCATCGTCGAACTTAATATAGTACGATGCTAAAAAAAATTGCATTTCGGCACTTTGCGTTACACTTTTGTCATTTTCTATCGCCAATAATTTAGTCAGTGCGTTTTGGTTATTATTTCGTGACCATTGGTAGTAGAGCAAACCTGGATGGTTCGTATTTTGGGTATCTTGATATAAGCGAGTCATTTCTTTAATGCTCGTTAATTGACCGTCAATACGTGACGTTTTTTTAGCTTTTAACTTAATATGTTCAATTTTGGCAGCCACAGTTATACATTGGTTATAGGATTCAAAGTCCTTGAGTAATTGGTATTTATTTTCATCAGTAGGGTCTTTGTATTCTATGTAACGTTTGATAATTACATCAGAACGTTCATCCTTGCAGTGGCTGTCTTTGTTTAAGTCGCTACAAAAGCCAGGTGTTTCTTTGCACACTTGTGCGAGTGTCAAGGGCTCTTCACACCCTGTCAACGTTAGCAAACCTAATAGTACACTTGCTTTTTTAAGCATCCCTTAACCCCAAATGAATATCTACCTTGTTATTCTAACGCAATCATTTAACGCCTAACAGTAGAGAATAACTTCAGATTAAATTAGAATAGCCCTGCCTGAAGTGCATTACTCTCAAAATATAGTGCATTTTTAAAGGCTATCCGTTCAAAATGATAAACTTAGGTAAATAAAATGACCTCATCTCACGAGTTAGAATACACAAATAGTTGGCAAGAGCGCCAAGATTACGCAGAAAGCATGCAACCAATCATTGGTAAACTTTACCGTAATCGTGGTATCGAAATCGCTGTATATGGCCGTCCTCTCGTAAATGCCAGTACTATCGATATTATCAAATCTCACAAAACCGTTGCTCAGTTTGAAGGCACTAAGTTACGTTTGCGTGAAAGCTTCCCATTTTTAGAAGCTATCAGCAAAATGGAATTAAACTCTGCACGTATTGATATTGGTAAGCTTGCATATAGTTATTTGTTCACTGAAGCTGCAAAAGGCCGCTCAGTAGAAGAATTTGTAAAAGATGAACTTGCAGAAATAGCTGACTTACCAGCGAAGGAACCACGCGATGTTGTATTGTATGGTTTTGGTCGTATTGGTCGTTTACTAGCGCGTTTATTAATTGAAAAATCAGGTCCATATTCAGATTTACGTTTGCGCGCTATTGTTGTGCGTGGCGGTAAAGAGGGTGATCTTGAAAAGCGTGCAAGCTTACTGCGTCGTGATTCAATTCACGGTCCGTTCAATGGCTCAATCACTATTGATAAAGAACGTAACGCAATTAAAGCCAACGGTAGCTACATTCAGGTTATTTACGCTAACTCTCCTAGCGAAATTGATTACACTCAATATGGTATCGACAATGCATTAATTGTTGATAACACCGGTATTTGGAAAGACGAAGCGGGCCTTGGCCAGCATCTAGAGTGTAAGGGCGCTGCAAAAGTATTATTAACAGCTCCTGCAAAAGGTAATATCAAAAACATCGTATATGGTGTTAATAACAAAGATATTTTACCTGAAGATAAAATTGTTTGTGCAGCAAGCTGTACAACCAATGCAATTACACCAACGCTTAAAGCACTAAACGATAAGTTTGGTATTAATAATGGCCATGTTGAAACTGTACACTCGTACACGAACGATCAAAACCTTATTGATAACTACCACAAAGCAGAGCGCCGTGGCCGTGCCGCAGCACTTAACATGGTAATTACTGAGACAGGGGCTGCAAAAGCGGTTTCAAAAGCATTACCAGAGCTTGAAGGCAAATTAACAGGTAACGCAATCCGCGTACCTACACCTAATGTGTCGCTAGCTATTTTGAACCTTAACTTAGCAACAAGCACATCAGTTGAAGAGCTAAACGCATTTTTACGCGATACTGCACTTCATTCAGACTTACGTGACCAAATTGATTACACAGCATCAACGGAAATTGTTTCTACCGATTTAGTAGGTAGCCGTTACGCAGGTGTTGTTGATTCACAAGCAACGATTGTTGAAGATAACCGTATTGTTTTATATGTATGGTACGACAATGAGTTTGGTTACAGCTGCCAAGTAGTTCGTTGTATGCGCGATATGGCCGAAGTGTCATTCCCAAGCTTACCTCGCTAATTTATTTGCAGTGACTTAAAAGCCAGCATGTTGCTGGCTTTTTTGGTCGTGTATTATTTTTAAAGCGTATGCCTTGTGATAGGCTTTAATTAAGAAAATGCACATTCGTTTTACTATTTACAAAATAATGTCAGTTCTGTGAATTAATAAGCAGATAAACTTATTCAACCTAAAGGTTTTTTCATGAAAATCAGCAGCAATTTCGACAGTGGTAATATCAAAGTTATTGAAGCCACCGATCCTTTAAATATTCAATTAGAAATTAATAAAGATCACCAGTCTGAATTTTATCAGTGGTTTCACTTTCGTCTTGAAACAACGCCTTACCAATTGCATAAGTTAAATATTAATGAGCTTGATAAATCAGCTTACCCAGATGGTTGGGAAGGGTATCAAGCCGTTGCATCATATGACCGCCAAACATGGTTTCGTGTACCATCAAGCTATGAAAATGGCACATTAAGCTTTGAAATTGAACCAGAGTGCGGCAGCGTGTATTTTGCTTACTTTGCGCCATACAGTTACGACCGCCATTTAGATTTATTGTCTTGGGCACAAAGCCAAGGCGCTTGCCAATTAATAACGCTTGGTGAAACACTTGATGGCCGCGATATGAGTGTGCTCAAAATTGGTGAGCCAAGTGAAGATAAGAAAAACATCTGGATCACAGCACGTCAACATCCAGGTGAAACAATGGCGCAGTGGTATGTTGAAGGTCTACTGCACAAACTTCTTGATGACGAAGACCCACATGCAGCTGCGCTTCTATCAAAAGCAGTGTTTTACGTTGTGCCAAATATGAATCCAGATGGCAGCGCACGCGGACATCTCCGTACTAATGCTAAAGGCGTTAACTTAAACCGTGAATGGCAGACACCAAGCATGGAAAATAGCCCTGAGGTTTACCTAGTACTAAATAAAATGCGCGAAGCTGGCTTAGATATGCACTTAGATATACACGGCGATGAAGCTATTCCGTATAACTTTGTGGCAGGCAGTGAAGGTATTCCAAGTTATGATGCTCGTCTTAAAGGCCTTGAAGATAGCTTTAAAGCTGCGCTTTTAACTATTACACCAGAGTTTCAAGATGAGCATGGCTATCCAAAAGATGAGCCCGGCAAAGCTAACCTTACGGTAGGTTCATCAGCTACTGCTGAAGAATTCAAAGCATTAACGTACACAATTGAAATGCCATTTAAAGACAACAACGATTTACCTGATCCAGACTATGGCTGGTCAGACCGTCGTTCGTATCAATTTGGTCAAGATACGTTAGCGGCAATTGTTAATGTTGTTGATAATTTAAGATAAAACATTTATTTGAAGGGTATCAATAGTTTTGATGCCCTTTTTGCTTTTAGTAAAACCCCTTTTACAAAAAATAATAATCATATAGCAACTTCATTCCAAAACGTTTTTAACGTTTCTTCGCCGCGTATCATCACCGTATCGGTACAAATCAATCTACTTTCCTTTAAATACTGCTGATGCAGTGCCTTGCAATAGCTACATAATTAGATATTTTGAAAATTAAGTGTTAACAAAGTTGGGGTACTTAAGTTAAGATTAATTAAATAATGAGTCGGGACGGGAGAGGTAAAACCTTATTTCGTGAAACTTATGTTGCGTAGTAGTTAAAGCAGAGTCTCGTAATTAAAAATAATAAATATAACTATAGAGGATATCCATGGAAGCTTTTGTAAGCGCTGTTAATGATGTTGTTTGGAGTAATGCACTCATCTATTTATGCCTAGGCGCAGGCTTGTTTTATTCAGTATTAACTCGATTTGCTCAAGTTAGACATTTTAAAGAAATGTGTAAGTTATTATTTAGTCCAAACACGTCTGATAAAGGTATCTCATCTTTTCAAGCCCTTGCAGTATCGTTGTCTGGACGAGTTGGCGTAGGTAATATTGCAGGTGTTGCAGCAGCTATCGGTTTTGGTGGACCAGGTGCTATTTTTTGGATGTGGGTTGTTGCTTTTCTAGGTGCAAGTACCGCATATGCAGAATCTACTTTAGGCCAAATTTATAAAACAGAAGAAAACGGGCAATATCGTGGCGGTCCAGCGTATTATTTTGACCGTTGTTTAGGGCAAAAATGGCTAGCTGTTTTATTTGCTGTTTCGGCAATTATTGCATGTGGTGTTTTTCTGCCAGGCGTACAAGCAAATGCGGTAGGTAATGCGTTTACTCAAGTGTTTGGCGATGGCAATATGGTTTCTACTAGCTTTGGTGACGTAGGCAGCTTTAAATTGGTCGCTTTGGCAATTATCCTTATTGTTTTGGCGTTTATTATTTTCGGCGGAATAAAGCGTATTGCGAACTTTACGCAAATAGTAGTGCCATTTATGGCGCTTGGTTACATAGTATTGGCACTAATCGTAGTATTTTTAAATTTAGATAAAGTGGGTGATATATTTTATTTAATTATTAGTGATGCGTTTACTGCGCAGGCCGGTTTTGGTGCTGCTATTGGTTGGGGCGTTAAACGCGGTATATATTCTAATGAAGCAGGCCAAGGTACTGGGCCTCATGCAGCAGCCGCTGCAGAAGTTGATCACCCTGCTCAACAGGGGTTAGTACAAGCTTTCTCTGTTTACGTTGATACCATCTTTGTGTGTACTGCAACAGCATTAATGATTTTAATAACGCAGCAATACAATATTGTGGGTGAGTTACCAGCAGGGCAATTTATTGTTCAAAATGTTGATGCAGCCACTGAAGTGGGTTCAGCAGCCTTTACGCAAATGGCTCTATTTAGTGTATTTGGTAGCTTTGGGCAGGCATTTGTTGGCATCGCATTGTTCTTCTTTGCTTTTACCACAATACTTGCTTATTACTTTATTGCAGAGACTAATATTGCTTACTTAAATCGTTATTTTAAAGGCAGTATTCCGCTTGTTATCGTGAAGTTTGTGATTATGTTTATGGTTGCATACGGCATGGTAAACAATTCAGGTTATATCTGGACTATTGGTGATATTGGCGTTGGCTTAATGGCCTGGATCAACATACTAGGTATTTTAGCTATTTTCTTCGTAGCTAAGCCTGCTTTGTTATGTTTGAGCGATTATGAAGAACAGAAGAAAAAAGGCGGAAAAATCATATTTGATCCAGTTAAATTAGGCATTAAAAACGCCACGTTCTGGGAAAAACGCTTAGAGAAGCAGTCAAAAGACGCAGAGTAATTAAACTTAGTGGGCAACTTGGAAAATTATCGCCCCAAAATTAGTTATTGGTTTGAATTCAAAAAAGACAACGAGAAATAAAACAAGTACAATAAAGGCGCCGAAAGGCGCTTTTTTTATGCGTAGTATGGAGAGAAGTATGGCGATTATTCGTTGCCCAAAATGTGCAAAATCAATTTCAGATAAACATAAGCAATGTCCGCATTGCGAAAGCAACATTGCAGAGCTAAACGACGAGCAAGTTTTGCAACTTCAGCGCGAACAGCGAATTAAAAAAAAGCAGATGTTTATAAATCACTCCTTTTTGGCGCTTATCTTATTTTTAGGTGGTTTTTTCTGTTTGTACTTTTTACAACCGCAAGAAAAAACGCTTCAGTGGTATGCTTATACTGCGGCTATTGGCGTAGGGTGTATTTGGTATCTTATAAACCGAATTGTTTTAGTGACTCTAAAAAAGAAAAAATGACATGAATATCGACAATCTTGTACAAAATATTACTCCCGAATTATTCGAACGCTTACAATACGGTGCATCAACTGGCAAATGGCCAGACGGTACCGTTTTATCAGACGAGCAAAAGCAACAAACAGTGCAGTTGGTTATGTTGTATCAAGCAAAAGTGGCTCAATCAAACGAGCAATTTACGATTGGTGCTAATGGTGAAATGATCCAAAAGACAAAAGCTCAACTACAAAAAGAATTTAAATCAGACAACGAAATAGCTAGGTTTAGTGAACATGATCTTTAAGCACCTTTTTACACCGAAATGGAAACACCCTAAGCAACAAGTACGTCTTGATGCTATCGAAAAATTAGACATTGAACGTGATGCAACCATATTAAACACGTTAGCACTTGAAGATAGTTCAGCTGAAATACGCCGCAAAGCACTACAAAAAGTAAACGAGTTACCACTTTGGTGGAAAGCGTATAAACAAGATCAAGCATTAAAAGATATAGCAGAGCTTCAAATATCTAATGCTGTTTTAAATAGCGAGAGTGCACTAACACCGCAAATTAAAAACGAATACATAGAGCGTTTTGCACCCGTTAAAACACTCGAAAAGTTAGCGTTTGCAGAAAAAGAACTGCAAGTACGCGTTAAATTATTAAAACGTTTAGCAAATCCAAAACTAGTAGAAAAAGCATTTAAAGAAGGTAGCGAAGAGCTACAAACTCAATTAGTTGAACTTGTTATTACTCATCAATTAATTAAGCCATTATTAAAGCATGCGAATGGTGGTGCAAAAGCAGCACTTGAAACGCATATTGAAAATGAGCGTTTAGCAATTGAAATGCCACTGCAGGTTGAAAGTGCAACACGTGTTATTTTAGCTAAGTTAAATGCCTTACGTGAAAAAACAGATTTTGGTGTTGTAAATCCACAAGCCGGTGAATTAATGGCCCAGTGGCAAGCACTTGAGCTCAAATGGCTAAGTGATGAGCGTGTTAAGCTTCTTGACGAAAAATATATTTCGATTACCACTAAGTTAGATGCACACATTGAACAGCTAAAAGCGGTACACGACAAAGAGCAGCAAAAATTAGCGCTACAACAGCGCCAATTGCTAGCGCTTGCAACTGTTGAAGCGTTAAGTGAAGAAATTGAAAACGCCTTACAGCTAGGCCTTGAAACACCAGAGCAAATTCAGCAAGATTGGCTTGATGCAAAAGTAGCGCAAGCTAAGCAAGCTATTAGCGAAACAGAACTTGCTAAGAATGCACAATCTAAACTGGCTGTAAGCAAGTTAGAAAAACTATTTACTCAAGTTGCTAAGTTACCTGAGCTAACAACGGCTATTAAAGAGTACAAACTCGCTTTTGCAGCATTATGCGAAATTAAGCCAGCAGAAGATTTAGCGCAATACGATGCAACTCTAACTGAATTTAATAATGGTTTTAAAGCAGCGCGTAGTCATTTAAATATTTTAGATGGTGCACTGCAAAGTACGTTTAAAACACAGTTAAATACGCATAAAAAGCAATTTTTAGCACCAATGAGTGAGCTAGTTAAGCCACTTGAAAAAAACCAAAGCCAAGCAAAACGCAAAGCTCGTGATGTTAAACGCCTAATTGAAGAAGGTCGTTTTAATGTTGCCTTTGGCGTGTTTAAAGGGTTTGAAGAGTTATTTAATACACTCACTGAGCAATATCAACAGCCGCTTGTAAATATAAAAGCGGAACTTGAAGCGCAACTTGCAGATGCTAAAGATTGGCAAAAATACGCTGCAGCACCAAAGCGTGAAGCTTTATTAGAAGAAGTAAGTGCATTAGTAAGTGAAGAGTGTACTGACCCACAACAACGCGCAGAGCAAGTAAAAGTACTACGTAAACGTTGGAATGAGTTAGGTCGTTTAGATACAGATGAAGAAAAGCAACAAGGCGTGCAGTTTGATGAAAAAATCGAGCTGTTATTTGCACCTTGTCGTAGTTACTTTGCAGAGCAAGAAGTACAACGCGAGGCCTCAAAAGCACAACGCGAAAGTATTATTAGCGACATGCACGCGCTTCATTTACAGCCTACGGCTGAGGATGACTTTGATTGGAAACAATATGAAAGCCAATACAATCGTTTAAACAAAGCGTGGCGCAGTGTAGGTAAAGTTGATCCTAAAACATACCGTACACTAAACGATCGTTATAAAAGCGAGCAACAACAAGTACTGGCTTTATTAAACGCATTTCATAAAAGTAATGCCTTACTTAAAAATGAATTAGTAGAAAAAGCGCAGCAATTATCACAAAGCGATGATTTAGCCGCTGCGTGCCAAGAGTTGAAGCAAATGCAGCAGCAATGGCAAACAATTGGTTTTGCAGGTTTAAAAGCTGAAAATGCGTTATGGCAAAAATTTCGTCAATTTAACGATGAAACATTTACTAAACGTAGTAGTGAATTTGAGCAGCAAAAACTTGATCAAAATGAGTCAGATAAACAAGCAGTTGCAGAACTTGCTGAGCTTGAAGCAGCACTTAGCGATGTAAATCAAAGAGCACAGTTGCACGACCTAGAAACAAAAGTGAAAGGGTACACGCAATTTAGATCGTTAGCGCCAAAAGTTACTAAGCTACTAGCAGCTATTGACGATAAACTTGCATTGCTTACAAGCAAATCAGAGCAAGCTAATCTAGATGCGTTAATTACAGCACTTGAAAACAATGAAGCGTTGCCAAGTCAGTATCAAGCACCACTTAAAACAGCATTAAATAGGGATCAACTTATTACGCGCATGGAAATATTAGCGAACGTAAGTTCAAGTGATAAGTCACTTAGAATGGCAGAACAAGTAGCCATGTTAGATGACAAACATCGTGGCGAACATGCTGATTTAAACTATTATTTAAAACAGTTATTAGCGCTCAGTGCTGGTTCAGTTGAACCTGACACACTAACGCGACTTAAAGCGACACTTGCAGCTTAATGCACTAAAACCAGCGTAATATATGCTGGTTACTATTTTAATAAGCCGCTTTAATAGCGGCTTTTTTATGTACCACTAATTTATAAACAAAAGGGTTCTCATGAGAATTTTAGTTATTATTGCAGCGTTATTTTTAACTGCCTGTAATACCACGCAAGGCATATCAGTATATTCATTTACTAACTCTGAGGTTGAGTCTGTACTGGGTAAGCAATTACCAAAGTTAAGTGAAAAAGTAAGCTTAATGGGTTTGCCGGTTCAGTTTGATGTAAACGACTTAAGTGTAAATATTGGACCTGATAACCGCGATGTTGTTGTGCTTGGTGCCGATTCAAGCGCTGAAATTAATGCATTCGCACTTAAATACCCAGTGCGTTTAAAGCTACAAATTGAAGGCAGCCCATTTTACGACAGTGAGAAAAAAGCGGTATTTTTACGTAATATTAAATTACTTGATTCGAGTGTTGATGCCGGTGGTTTCAAAGGTAATTTAGGTGCACTTGATAGCCAAGCAATGGATGTTATTAATGCTTTTTTAGCGGTTAACCCTGTTTATACATTAAATATGGACGACCCTAAAATGATGCTACTCAGTAAACTTCCACTTGATATGAAAGTGGTTGAAGGTGCAATTAAGCTAGTACCTCGTCTATAAGTAGATCTACCTACTTACAATATACGTATTAATTAGCCTGACTTTCAGGCTAATTAGGTTTTAATATTATGGCGGCTCCTCGTACTGTTCCCACTTCTCGGCTTTCTCGCTTTGCAAAATTAGGCTCACTCGCAACAGGTGTTGCTACCAACATGTTAGTTGATGGCGCTAAGAGCGCGCTAACCGGTAAAGGTTGGGACAATAAAAGCTTACTACTACAACCTAAAAACATTGAAAAACTAGCCACACAGCTATCACATTTACGTGGCGCTGCAATGAAGCTCGGGCAATTACTTTCAATGGATGCCGGTGATTTACTTAGTCCTGAATTGGCTCAGTTACTTGCTTTACTACGCTCAGACGCGAATCCAATGCCTCATAAGCAGCTTGTTGAAGTGTTAAAAGAGCAATGGGGGGATGAGTGGCTAGCGCGTTTTTCTCATATTGAGTTAAGACCTTTTGCAGCGGCTTCTATAGGGCAAGTTCATTTAGCTTATAAAGAAAATGGCGATCAGCTTGCTGTTAAAATTCAATACCCTGGTATTGCAAAAAGTGTAGTAAGTGATGTAGATAACGTTATTTCTTTATTAACGATTTCTCGATTATTGCCAAAAGATCTTAATATTAAACCACTTATTGGTGAGGCTAAGGCACAGTTATTAGCCGAGGCTGATTATAAACGTGAGGCTCAGTACTTAATACGTTATAAAAATGCATTAGCAACTAATCCCCACTTTAAAGTGCCTAACGTATATCCAGAGCACAGCACACAACAAGTGCTAACTATGGAGTATATAAAAGCAGAACCTATTGAGAGCATTACAAAGCTACCTGATAGTCAAAAAAGCTTTGTTGCAGAGCAACTGATTGATTTGTTTTTTAAAGAAATGTTTGAATTTAAATTAATTCAAACCGACCCTAATTTTGCCAATTTTCATTATCAGCTTGATACACAAAAAATTGTTTTATTTGATTTTGGCGCCACCCGAGAAATGTCAACCGAGCTTAGCCGCGCTTATTTAGCTTTATTTAAAGCGGGTAGTGAAAACAACAGAGAAGGTGTACTTAGAGCGGCTTCACACATTGGTTATTTTAAAAATGACTTAGTTGATGAGTATAAAAACAACGTCATTGATTTATTCTTAATGGCGTGCGAGCCACTGAGAGCAGAAGGGGAGTTTGATTTTAAAAATAGCGAACTAGCGCTCAAAATTAAAAATGCAGGGCTTGCTCTTAGTGGGCAATCTCAGCAATGGCATACACCGCCCGTTGATGCGCTATTTATTCACCGAAAACTTGCAGGACTTTACTTAATAGCCGCAAGGCTAGGTGCAAAAATAGATGTAAAAACGCTATTTCAGCACTATTTATAGCGTTTTAATTTACACGTAAGTGCATTTTAAGTAATGAGTGCACTTAATGTATAAAATTGCCATAATGCTCGCGATATTTCGCGAGGTACATTTATGATAAAACAATTTTTAAACGATCCTAAATTATTGCTAAACGCAGTAGGTGAGGGCATATACGGTTTTGACCTGTCGGGTAATGCGGTGTTTGTTAATCCTGCCGCTGAGCGCATGACAGGTTGGTGCGCTGACGAACTATTAGGTAAAAAAATACACCAATATCATCACCATACTCATGCTGATGGCACACCTTATCCCGCTGATGAATGCCAAATATATTGCACCATGTTTGACGGCAAACGTCGTGAAGTTAAAAATGAAGTTTTTTGGCGTAAAGACGGCAGCTCATTTGCAGTGGAATACACCTCAACACCGGTTTATAAAAATGATGAGTTAATTGGTGCTGTAGCGGTATTTCGCGATATATCACTGCAACAACAAACACAAAATGCTTTGCAAGAGGCACTTGAGCAAGTAAATCATTTAAGTGAGCAGCTCAAAGATGAAAACAACTACTTAATTGCAGAACTTAACGAAGATTGGCAAGACTCAGGGCTAGTTGGACAAAGTCATATATTTCAAACCATGTTAGATCAAATAAAACTGGTAAGTGAAACCGACAGCACAGTGCTTATACTTGGCGAAAATGGCACGGGTAAAGAATTAGTCGCTCGTAATTTGTATCGACTAAGCAAGCGTAGCGAACAAGCCTTTATAAAAGTAAATTGCGCCGCATTTACCCCAAGTTTGCTAGAATCGGAACTTTTTGGCCATGAAAAAGGCGCGTTTACAGGTGCAAATGAACGCCGTAAAGGGCGTTTTGAACTTGCTGATAAAGGCACCTTGTTTTTAGATGAAATAGCAGAGCTTCCACTTGAGGCGCAAAGTAAATTACTGAGAGTCCTGCAAGAACAAGAGTTTGAACGTGTGGGTGGCAGCAATACGCTAAAAGTAAATATTAGAGTGATTGCAGCGACTAACCGCGACCTGTGGGAAATGGTACAAAAAGGCACGTTTAGAATTGATTTGTATTATCGGCTTAATGTATTTCCTATAAAAGTACCCGCCCTTAAAGATCGAAAAGAGGATATTCCTTATTTATGCGCTAATTTAATTGCGCAGATAAATAAACGACTGGGTAAACATTTAAAAGGGCTAAGTAAAAAAGCAATTACGCAGCTGCAAGCCTACAATTGGCCAGGCAATATTAGAGAGCTGCAAAATGTACTTGAACGCGAAGCTATTTTATCTAATCAGGCTGTACTACAGCTAAGTCAGCCTTTGCAAGCGGGTGGTGAAGTAGTTATTAACCCTTCACTTACGCTTGATGAGGCCCAAAAGCAGCATATAACCTCTGTTCTCGCGTTATCGCACTGGCAAATATCGGGTGATAAAGGGGCAGCAGTTAAGTTGGGCTTACCTGAGAGTACACTACGCTCAAAAATGCGAAAGTTAGGAATCACTAAAAAATCGTGATATATCGCGAATCGCGTTTAATGTCGCGAATTTTATTTTATTGCGTTGAAATAAACTGTTTAATATCAATGATGTAAATAAAGTTTCAGCTTGGTCTGAAAGTTGCAAATACTTGCTTAATACCCGTCATTATGAAGCAAGTACTATGAAGTTTGATATCAAAGAAGAAGACATGATCATTAAGCCCTATAACACCGAAGGGCCAATTTATATCCGCGAGCAAAAAGGCTTTTTTCAGCGCATACGCCGTAATTTAGGTTGGCTGTTAATGCTAACTTTTATTGCAATACCGTGGATCCAATATAACGGACAACAAGCTGTGCTGCTTGATGTGGCAACGCAAACCTTTACTATTTTTGGTCTAACACTCCTTCCTCAAGATTTTATGATTTTAGCTCTGCTATTTATGGTGGGGGCTTTTGCATTATTTTTTGTAACTAACTGGCTTGGTCGGGTTTGGTGTGGTTATACGTGCCCGCAAACTATATGGATGCTCATGTTTTCGTGGGTAGAGCAACGCATAGAAGGCACTCGAAATCAGCGAATGAAATTAGATAAATCACAGTGGACGCTAAGCACTTGGCGCAAAAAAATAACTAAGCACAGTGCGTGGATTATTATTTCAGTTTTAACTGCGACCTCGTTTATGGCATATTTTATTCCGGCAAAAAGTTTGTATATGGAAATGCTTACGTTTGAATGGTCAGGTATAACGAGCTTTTGGGTGTTTTTATTCGCTTTTTGTACTTATGGCAATGCAGGGTTTTTACGCGAAAAAATGTGCACAATTGCTTGCCCTTATTCTCGTTTTCAGGCTGTTATGTTTGATAAAGATACGTTGCTTGTTACATATGATAACGAGCGAGGTGAAAGCCGAGGGCCACGTAAACGCAAAGCTGATCCAAAAGAGCTTAACTTAGGTGACTGTGTAGACTGTAACTTGTGTGTAGAGGTATGCCCTGCAGGAATAGACATTCGAAATGGATTGCAATATGAATGTATAAACTGTGGCTTATGTATTGATGCCTGCGACGATACCATGGAGAAATTTGGTTACGAAAAAGGCTTAATTAAATACGCGAGTGAAAAACAAATGGAAGGTAAAAAAACCAATCCATTTAGGTTAAAACTAGTAGGGTACGGCGCATTAACGGCTTTGTTAATCATTTCTATGTTTGCATGGATGCTGCAACGTACACCAATAGAAGCCTCAGTACTACGCGATAGGAATGCGCTTTATAGAGTGAACTACGAGGGCCTTGTAGAAAACCCTTATACACTTACTATTATTAATAAAACGCAGCAAGCACTGCATTACAGTATTGCCATAGAGGGTTTACCAGGAGCAACGCTCTCAAGTCCGAGAGCTACGCTTGTAAAGCCTGGGACGATGAAAAGAGTCCCCGTTACTGTAACAGCCGATGGTTACGATATTGAGCGTAAAGTGAGTAAGTTACAATTTATTGTAACAGCGCAAGAAAACGCCAGCATTACGATAACCAAAGATAGTCAGTTTTACAAAAACTAAGATTGATAAAGCAAGGTCAATTATTTTATATCAGTTGGCCTTGCTTACTTTTTAAGTTGTGAGAGATAAACTGTTTAGCGCTATCTAAATCGGTAAATATGCACTCACTAAAATTAACGTTTCTTTTTGCACACTCTAAAATGCGCTTCATTTGATTTATAGCGATAGCTGATGTGAGTACAAACGCGCTACTTAGGCAGTTGTTTGCTTTCATTAAATGGCTAATATCTATCATTTCTTTTTCTGCCTCAGGCGTTGCAGCCAAAACATCAAAAGAATCACTAATATAGGCCCAAGGCTGATTTTTGAGTGACTTTATTTTTTCGCATAGTTCAATTTTAAACGCACGAAGAAGCCCTGAGGTGATGTATCCCGTAAAGTGAGCGATAACAACGTTATTTTCAGTGTAAAGGCTTACCTGTCCATATTTATTTTTAAACCCCAATGTATACTCCTTGAATTTGAGGGAAGGCTAACCTTATACCTTTAAATTCAATAAAACCAGTTCTTTTGGGTTATTTTTTGTTGTTAAGTTGTTAGGTTGTTACTTGTGCATAGTTGTTTTAACGGGTATCGAATTTAATGAATACCCGTATTTGAAGGGGTGATTAATCTTATATAGAGGTTTTAATGTAATTTAGCGCGCTCGTTATAACGGCTACTTGTGCCAAAATACATTCTTCATCGGTGGCAGTTGGGCTATCTGGGTACACTTCGGTAGTGGTTACATAGGGTGCATCAGTAAAGCCCATACATAAACCTAAATCGCGTGCTGCATAGTTAATCACGCCAAATTGCTCTTGAGGTACGCCTATTAGCTGGTTATTTTCATCGCTCGGTGCAATATGAGTTACCTTTGCAACGCTTTCTATAATGACTTTTTGAAACTCCGGCTCAGGCTTTTTGGTATCTGCAACTAAATAAAACCCGTCAGGTATGTTCCAGTTAGTATTTGTAGTGCCTTCACGCGCAGCGAGTGCGGGTCTAAATTCACTGTTATCACTATCTGTTGTTTCGTGTAAATCAATATGAGCGATTAAGTCAGTACCTAATGATTTTACAAACGCCATAATAGCGGCTGATTCTTGAGCTGGGCTTCCCTCGTAAAATGAGCGATTAGGATCAATAGCATCTGGGTTCCAGCGGTTTATAGTCTCATATCCCCAAGGGCTAATGCAGGGTGCAACAATAATATTAAACTGTTCGCAATATTGCATAGCCGATGTCTTAGCAAACCTAAGTGCGCCATGTACGCCACTGGTTTCGTAGCCATGTACACCACCGGTGATTAAAACAGTTGGTTTATTAGCATTAAAGTTAGGCGTTTTTAATATATATAATGGGTAAGTGCCAGCGGTGTAATTAAGCTCGCCGTATTGCTCTATATCTAAGGTGCTCTTAAGGTCATTAATTAGCGTTACGACTTCGTTTTGGTAACTGCGTTTAATGTTTTGGCGTGCTAACCACTGGGCTTTATCGCTGTTATTCCATTTTTGTCCAGGTGTGCCAATAGGGTATGTGCTGTTAGTCATAATAAACCTTTATATCAATTGTTATTAGCTCTCCTATAAATAAGGAGGGCAATTACAATTGGTAGAGTTACTTAATAAAGGCGTAGCTTAACGCTCAGTAAATTAGCGTGCAAATTAAAACGTTAAAGTCATATTTTTTATAGCGCGCGATTGCTGGGATTTAATATAGCTTTGGTTTGCGTATTCACCCGAAATACTACCGAATCGATCGCGTTTAACACTAATTGTTAAATCACACGTTTTACCTTGATCTACTTGCGAGCTGCTAAACATATCTAAACTTTGCAGATCTATTTCAAGGCGCGAAGTGTTAAGCGCAAAAAGCGTTGATTGTAAAAGTGTTTCATTATTATTGTTAGTGCAGCTACTGCTAAGTTCTACTTGGCTAGTACTATTAGGATCAGTGCCATCTAGCTGAACTGTAAGGGGACTATTAATATCAAAATTTTGATTGTTACTCGGGGTTAAAATAATAAAATTTAAAGGCAACTCCACGCTCGAATTAGCATTTATGCCATCATCCCGTTTAAATTTTATATCAAACTGTTGGTTATCGTCAGTGGCATTTATATACGCTTGGTAATCAACGTCTAAAAAGTCGGTATCTTTTGTAAGTACAATAGCAGTGCTATTAACAACAGCTTGTAATGAGTCGCTATCGCTTAAAACAATGTTAGAGCCATTAGCATCGCCTGCATTTAGTTCTGCGTTAACACGCGTGCGGTTACCGTCAGAAACTAGTTCAAAACCTGCCCAGATACCTTGTGTTTTTACTAAATCCGACTCTGTTTCTGACGTGCAAGCGCATAATGCTAAAATTAAAGCCGTTGTGGTAATGCATTTTTTAAGCATGTTAGCTCCTTTAAACCACTTAATTAGGCTGTAAATAATTGTTTAATTGGGAATATACCTAACAATTATATGAAGTGTAAGTTTGTATATGTGCATTGTTACACAACAAGCTATCTATAAATGTTTAAATTTATTAGTGGTTGTAAATAAAGTATTAACCACTAGGTTTAAAAACTAACTTACCAATTAAATTGTTTACTAAGTAAGCATCGATTTAGCGCTAAATGTATTACAAAAGAGTATGTTACAATTAAGGTAAAGCATATCTTCATATTGAGTATTATGGCGCAGTATATTGCTACTCCAAGTTGGCTAGGCCGTTTTTTTACCCGTATTAAACACGTAGCTATTGAACAAGAGCGCCTTGTTGTGCATTTTAGAGGTGCTCCCGCACGGACATTTTTAATTAAAGACTTTTATAATTACTCAATACTTAAAAACCGTTTATTTAGCGCCAAAATTAATTTGTGCGACAGTAGCAATACATCAATTAGCTTTTTAAACAAATCACAAGCGAACGCTTTAAATACGGCCCTTAACACGCGGTTTTCAACCCTGCTTGAGCAAAAGGTAAATAACGCAAAGATTTCGCTTAAGCGCTATGCTTTAGATGAGTTTTTACGTGATAGTTCCATAAAAACACTTAATAATGATGTGTTTTTGCTTACCAAGCAGTACGCTAAAAGTACAAGTGTGTGGCAACAACACTTATCGCCAAGTAGTATTAAATTTTTAAATATACTAAGCACCACACCCAATACTCACGATGCAATTGCACAGTTGCGCCATAAATATGAAAAAAAACAACTAACTCTTAAAAATGACTTTTTTAATCAAGTAGAGTCAAATCCATTAACAACAGAGCAGCGCTTAGCGGTAATACGCGATAACGATAAAAATTTAGTATTAGCGGCAGCAGGCACAGGTAAAACATCTGTGATGGTAGCAAAGTCTTTAGATTTAATAGCATGCAATATTGCCAAGCCTGAGCAAATTTTGGTGCTGGCCTATAATAAAACAGCAGCAAATGAGATTAAAGAGCGCTTTATTAAACGCGCCACGCATGCAAAATTGCATACCAAAGCACCCACTATTTTAACGTTTCATGCGCTTGGGCTTAAATTACTACAAAGTGCTAAAAAGCCAATCGAATTATCAAAATTTGCAACTGACCCAGTTCAATTAAATAGTTGGTTAACTGGGTGGGTAAGTAAAAAAATACAAACCGAACCACAGTTTTTAAAAGCATTTTTAGATTTACTCCATGAGCCGATTGATATATTTAGCTTTAAAGATAATGCACAGTACGAGCGGTACGTACGCGATAACGAATACCGTAGCCTTGCGGGTCATAAAGTAAAAAGTTATCAGGAAGTGCTTATTTCAAACTGGCTACATTTGAATTGCGTACCGCACAGTTATGAGGTGAATTATCACTTTAGCCAAGGCGCAGAGCTAAGTGGGCAATACCAACCAGACTTTTATATACCTCAATATGATATTTACCTAGAGCACTTTGGCATTGATAGGCAAGGGAATACACGTGCCGATATAGATAAAAAACATTATAACGAGCAAGTTGCATTTAAGCGCAAACTGCATAAACAAAATGGCACCACCTTACTCGAGACCTTTCATTACAACTGGGTAGAAGGAAAGCTAGAGCAAACCCTCGCAAAGCAATTAAAGAAGCATAATGTTGAATTAACACCTTTAAGTAACGACGAAATATTTCATACTTTAAATAACTCAGGGCAGTTACAGCAAGGGATTGATAAGTACATAAAATGTTTACAAGCTATTCGAGTGGAGCAACTAAGTAATAAGCAAATAGAACAGCGCATTAAGCAAAGTGGTATTAAAAATTACCAGCAATATGCAAACTTGTTAGTGCAAATTCATGATGCTTATATAAATGAACTAAACGCGCAAAGTACCATTGATTTTGACGACATGATTATTCAAGCAACAAAGGCGATAGTAAGCGGAGATTTTAATATTCCATGGAGCCACATTTTAGTTGATGAGTTTCAAGATATATCAAGCGCGCGCATGGCTTTCATAAATGCCATATTAAAACATGGTAACGGAATACGCTTTACTGCTGTTGGTGATGACTGGCAAGCAATTTATCGGTTCTCGGGTGGTAATTTAGCGCTTACTACACGCTTTAATGAATTAGTGGGCAGCCACTCTCTTACTATGCTGCAAAAAACATTTAGATATAACAATAGTATTAGTGATGTAGCAGGGCGTTTTGTAATGCAAAACCCTGAGCAATATAAAAAGCAGATCAGCACACATACACAAGTAACCACACCACAAGTTATTTTATTAGACGATTTATACCAAGGTACTAAATCGATAGAAATGAAAGTACAACAGAGCATAAGCACTATTCAAAAAAATGATGCATCAGCGAGCATTGCCATACTTAGTAGATATAGATACATGTTAAATAGCGTGCAGCAACATTTAAAAGATAAAAAGCATACAAACTCTCTTTATTTTTGGACATTGCATAGCGCTAAGGGGCTTGAAGCCGATTACTGTATTATTATTGGTTTTGAACAAGGTAAATTAGGGTTTCCTAGCGATAATCAAAATAATGTGCTGGTGGAGTCGTTATTACCAGAGCAAGATGAATTCACTCACTCAGAGGAAAGGCGTTTGCTTTATGTAGGTATTACGCGTGCTAAACATAAAGCGTATTTAATTGCAGACCCTTATGCATGCTCAGCGTTTGTAAAAGAATTAGTAAATGACAATTATCCCATTCAAATCGCTTCAACGTTGTTTAATAAGTCGCAACTAAAGCAAAGACAGTGTAGTACGTGCAGCGACGGTTTAATTGTGCCAAAAACGGGTCAATATGGTGATTATTATAGTTGTACTAATACGCAAATTTGCGAAACTAAATTACGAGTGTGTAAAAGCTGTAGTGGCCCATCGATTGATAAAAACACGTACTCACAATGTGTGAATACAGAGTGTAAAACGCAGCACCCAATTTGTGAAAAGTGTGGTCGCGAAATGCGTAAACGCAAATCTAAGCACGGTGAGTTTTTAGGGTGCAGTGGTTTCGCTCTTAAAGATGATAACTGTAAAAACACTCGAAAAATGATTGTTTAACGGCTAACAGGTAGGTTTACACCTGTCTATTTTATAGAACTATGTAAATAGAAATTATATTCATTTTATTGATTTTAACAAGTTATCAATGTCTAATAGAAGAATGAGCTTTAACTGTTGTTTATTATGCATTTTTTCAATAGGTTCTTTTTATTAAATGACCATTATTCAGCCCCTGGTCAGGTTGCCAATTGGCGAATAAGTGCACTGCGCATTATTCTATCATTAGTAATGGTGTTATGCTTTGCTGTGGCGTGCCACACGTACACAAGCGCTATTGAATTTAACTTAATTTATATTGTTGTATTAACAAGCAGCTTTCTTGCTACTGCATGTGGTTTACTTATAGCAAGTAAGCGTTTTTATCACTTTAGCGCTCATGCACTTTTAATAGCCATTGTAGCTGCTAGCGTGTCAATGAACTTATTTTTAACAGACCTAGAGCTTGCTAAAGTGGGCTCTATGTATATGTATTCTTGCCCGATAATAGCACTTATGCTACTTGGTTATAGAACAGCTCTTGCTTATGGCGTATTAAATATTGCGCCGTTTTATATGATCATCAATAACGTTGATGTCTCGGGTTTAACCGGCATAGCTCAGCAACTTCCCGATGCCAGCTTATACATTACAGGGCTTATATTTTTATTTTTTAACATTTGTATTCCCCTTGCTGTGGCGCGCACAATTGTGGCTGCTAAGCGTTTAAACAAAACAATGATAAGCGCTAATACACACCTTAAAGATAAAAATGAGCTTTATCGAAGCCTGTTCACCGAATCAAATAAAGCCAAAATTATTGTTGACGAAAATCTTGTCATTACTGATTTTAATCAACATGCTATTGATATGTTTGGTATAAAAAAAGAATTAAAAGAAGGAAGCGTTAATCTTTCTCATTTATTTCCTACCTTAGTCTTTGACGACTCTAATGCTCAAAATAAAATTGTGAAGTACAAAAAAAGTTATTTTAAAGCCAGTTATCAGCAAATAACAATGAGTACAAACTACCGTGTATACGACTTTTACGATTGCACGCAAGAGCAGCTCATTAAACAAAACTTATCGATGATGGAACAAGAAAATAAACGTTTACGCTTTAGAGACTCGCAAACAAAACTACCTAATAGAGAATGGTTTGAGCTGCAATGCGACAGATTAACAAGCAAATACCAAAAAGGTTTTTATATCGTTGTTGCGCAAAGTGCAAATAGTGAATACTTAAATTTGAAGCTCACTAAAGCCGACTCTCAAGCATTACTTATTAACGCGTACAAGCGTTTAAAAGCGATGCCAGATGGACCCCTTTTGTGTGCTCATATAGGAGTAGGAAAGCTTGCTTTTATAATTGGGACAAACTCGCAAAGCGAGCTTGAAGATAAGCTATTAATGCAAATAAAAAATACATTAGATAAAACATATAATGTATTTGGCACTAAGTGTCAGCAATCATTTTTATTTGGTTTTGCAAAGTATCCTGATCATGGAAAAAACAGCACAACAGTACTTAGCAATGCATGCGAAGCACTTAAACTAGCAAATTGTAATATGCCTCTAAGTGGTTATAACGAAAAACAATCACAAGCTTTTATCGAAAAATACGAAATTTCAATGTTATTAGATGAAGCGCTTCAACAAGGCGATTTGTCGGTGCACTATCAACCTAAAGTAGATGCAACGGGTCAATGTATAGGGCTTGAAGCCTTAGCGCGTTGGAACAGTCCAATACTGGGTAATGTGTCGCCAGTGGTATTTATTCCTATTGCAGAAGAATACAGAATGGTTAGTCGGCTAACCGACCTGATTATTCAAAAGGTGTGCGCTCAAATTGCTGATTGGACTAAGGCGGGTTTACCGAGTGTGCCGGTGGCAATAAATATATCTCTAATTGATTTTAGCCAAACCGATTTTATGTCAAAACTGGTTAAATACCTTGCCGACTTTAATGTAAAGCCACCTCAAATAGAGTTAGAACTGACTGAAACCTCTCTTGAGGCAAACCAAGCGCATTCGCTAAAGCTTATGCAAACGCTGCAATCGTGGGGTTTTACTATTTCGGTCGATGATTTTGGGGTAGGTTATTCTAATATTGCACGCCTTGCCGATTACCCTATTAACAAGCTCAAGTTAGATCGCTCATTAATAAGCCAAGTAACGAGCTCTACGCGTCAAAAAAGTTTAGTTAAAGCGGTGCACGTTATGTGTGAAGAACTTGATATTAAGTGTGTAGCCGAAGGAGTAGAAACCCAAGAGCAAGTAGCAATAATGACGCAAATGGGGTGTAAAGAATTTCAGGGCTTTTACTTTGCTAAACCAATGTCAGCCGAAAATTTTGCAGAGCATGTTAGCCGCCATGGCTTAGTGTTTAACCCCAAAGAGATGACGGCTCAACTTTAAATGTATAGCAGGTATTTTATTACCTAGTTACAGAGCTGTTGGGCGTTTATAGTTATTTCGCACTGATGAATAACTCCTGCTCCCCAATGCTGTATATCTGATTGAGCAGTACAGCCTGCATCTTCAATTAAAGCCGTATTGGCATCACATAAAAGTAGCACTGCGTTATCATCTTGTACGTTTACAATAAGCGTGTATTCCCCAAAAGGTGCAAGTTTGCTTAAATCGTTATTAACAGCGGCTTTTAATAACTCATCAGTTGTTGAATAGGATGTTTCACTAAATTTTAGTGTGCCATCAACGGCTGTAGCAATATCTTTTAATTGTGAGGCTAAGTCGGCCATCACTTCTGGATTGTTTTTTTTAGGAGTGTAGCAACCGCTAAGTAATACTATGAGGCTTATATAAAGTAAGTGTTTCATTTTATTTGCTCCATACCGTCATCGTGTTGTGTTCATCGTAGCCTGTATCTAGGTTCCAATTTTTAATTGCACTGTAATCAGTATCTAAAAATACGGCATTGGCAATAATGGTTATGTAGTGCTGAATGTTACTAACGGCAAAGTCAAAAATATCGTTGTAGTGCATAGGCTCGTGCGGCGTTTTTAGTTGTTCAATAAAAGTGGGGTCTACTTCGTTTGGGCGAGGATAAAACAAGCCTAAATCAGCAGCAACATGGCGTGCACAGGCAAATAATCGATAGCTTTCTTCAACATTATTTACTACAAGCTGAAAACCGTTATGCCATGAATTAAAGTGAGGAGCGTGTTGTGCTGCGTAGCTTGGGTGAACCGTTAATAAAGCATGTTGCCAAATTTTTGCAATATCGGTATCAAAATTATCGTCTTTGTTAGTACAAGATCCAATATTTTGTTGCACGCGATCAGCATAACCTAACTCACCTAAGTTTAAACGTTGCCAAATAAACGCGTCTTGATTCATTTCGCAGGTACGGTGCGCCGTTTGGTTTTGCGCGTAAGGGCCTACTTTTAATTCAACAACCGGATGCACTGTTATATCTGCAGCAACATGGGCCATATAACCGCATAACCAGGCAAAACACTTTTCAAATGCTTCACCTTCAAGTGTTTTACAGTGTTCAATCATGGCTTTAAGTAAATCGCCTGTGTGCTCATAGTGCATTAGGTCGGCCCACGCATTTTGGCTAGGCTGCGCTACAGCTAAGTAAGGATAATCGGGGGCTACACAGCCTAGTTCAAGGTATGCTTGGCGTTGGCTTAAAATAAGCTTTGCTTTTTTAGGCATATCCATTTTAGCGAGTGACTTGGTTTGCGTTGCAATATTAACGGCAGTGATGTGCGCAAAAGCACCTGGCATTGTCATATCCTTATGATTTATTAATAAGGGTACAGATTAACATTGAGAGGGGGTTAAATAAAGCCAACTAAATGCAAGTATAACGGGGTAAACACCTATTAAAGTAGCTGCTCAACTAATTGGCCATTCTCGTATAATTTAGCATGTTGACGCTTATGTTCTTCAAATAGGTAAGCTCTTAGTTGCTCTTGACCGCTATGAATTTGCGTTATTTTAGCGGCTATACCTTGCGTGCTTTGCCTTACGGGTTCTATTTCCATCGAAATACATTGTTTGTTAGGCAAAATAAATTCCATGTGCTGCGATTTATTTAAATGGTTACCTTTTCTGAGGGGTTTTAAAAACATCCCCGTGTTTGATATTGATTCAATTTTAAACCCTTGGCTTTTAATATTTAGCTCACTCCAGCGCCAACTACGCAGTGTGCCTTGTGTGTCTATTACTTCGGGGGCGTTTAAAATAGGTTTGATTATACCGGCGCTATCAATTTTTAAGTCCAACGGAAACCATAACTGATAGTGTGCAACTTCTGCGAGCAGGGTTAAATTAGCGCTACTAAGTAAGTGAGCAATATTGGCTGGTACTGAACTTTGTAACGTTAAAACGTGGCTGTTGTGCGCATGTGACTTTTTATTAGGCTTAAATAACTCAGCAAAAAAATTTATCTCTTCATTAGAAAAGTCCATATTTCACCCCAGTTACATAAACTAATTCACCACCGTAATTTAAACAATGAAATTGGTCAATAAATGCTCCGTTTAAATTTGTTTAGATGATATTTACAAAGATAGAGGGGCAAACTAAACAATGTATTTAAATGCAGTGCTTAACCCGAACGTTTTTCAGAGACTTGAATTATTTAACATTTATAAAAATATATTTAGGCGCAAGTGGCTAGCTGTTAAACTACAACACATTAGTTTTATTATTTATATTAGAGTTTACATTATGATATGTGCATTTTTACGTGATCAACAGCCGAAGTTACTAGGTATGTTAGTGGCATTGTTTGGTGTTGGATATTCAATAAATGCAGTGGCTCAAGAGCAAAACCAAACTTTAATTTTAGTGGGGTCAGAGCTTACTACCTGTACTAGCGCAAAGCTTAACAATTGCCAAAAAGAGACTGCTATTGATGGTAAGTCACATAATTTATATGCTGTTAGCAGCGCTCAAATAAAAAACATCACGCAGCATTGGCCTAATAATAACGTTGAGGCAAAAACGGCTGTATTAAAAACACTTAAAACCTTGCTAGGTAAATCGTCAAATAGTGTATCTAAAACAGATTTATTATGGCTATGGCGCGATATAAATAACCAGCAATTAGAAAGCCTGACTCAGCAAGAGTACAACTTTGTATTTGATATGCTAGAAGTGCCGCTACTTGATAAAAACGGTGAGCGCTTAAAAGAGCAAGTAAATACCGATTTTAATATTGAGGTCGCGACTAATAGTATTTTACAATTTGTGTCGGGCAGTTTAAAAGTTAATAACGCAAAACCCACCATGCTTGCTATTACGGCATCGAGCCGCGACCCTTATGAGTCGGCAGATGTAGCGCAGAGTCTTTTAGCACAATCAAATATAAACACTCAATGGTTAGCACTAACGCCAGCACTTGCTAAAGCGATTACGAGTAACTCGTGCGATGAATTACCTGCGCTTAGAAATACATTAATGAATGTGTATAACCGGGAAGCAATTTATCCAGAGTACACAAAGTCCGAATACGCTTTATGCAAAAGTGGCACTAATGCACTTGTATCACTTATTAAAAATAGTACCGGTGTGATGTTTAATAGCGGTAATGCAGCATTAACTCACAAGGTATTATTTGATCAAAACAATAATCCATACCCGTGGACGCAAGCATTGCAAACTCGCCCAGTAATTGTAGGTGAAGGCGCGGGCGCAGCAATCCAAAGTAAAGTGACGGGCATGCTTACAAATACGACAAGCCTTGAGGCACTTCGCAAAAATGAAAATAACACTAATGCTGGTGGACTTGGCAGCTTTAATTTTGGTGTACTAGATACTCAGTTTAGCGAACAAAACCGTACATTTAGGCTCGCAGCGGCGTTAAATAAAAATGAAGTAAAAAAGACTAAAACAGAGATTCAACATGGTTTTGGTATTGACGAAAATACGGCTTTGGTTGTTATTAAATCGCCAGAAGGTAGTTTAATAACCGTAATAGGCAAAAGTGGTGTAGTGCATTTAGCTAACCAAGGTAAAGCACAACCTGAGAGTAAGAGCTATAGCTACTCGTATTGGCCTACAAGCAGTGTAATTGAAATTACCAATAACACGTTTACCTTAAGCGCACGCACAATAGATGAAGCGTTACCCGCTATAAAAATACCTCCACTGCCAGTGCAGCGTTTTGGCTCAATTTTAACAAATTCAAAACTGCGATCACTTACTCAAGCGATGTGCCTAAGCCAAGAGCAAAGTGCGGTAGCTCAACAAGATGAGTTTATAATTAGCCTTACAGCAACGAGTGACACACAGTATCATCGCGTTAATGCAAAAGAGTTTGGTTGTGCGCTAAGCAATTTAGAGTTAGCTATAAAGTCTATTTAGTTACTAACCTGAGCCAAGGGTTTAAGTTTTTGGCTCTTCTCTATAAAATAGCCACCATAATGATCAAGGCCTTACTAAAAGAGTTTTAAAATGAATAATGAAAATGACGTAATTGATACTTTAGCCGAACTAGAAAGCTTTTTAATAGATGTCGAAAACGGTGGTTTTGGACTTAAAGGTGTTGCCGGTGTTGGTATGGCTACTAATAACAAAGATGGCAGCCGTTTTGTTGCTGTGTTTGACGACCAACAAAAGCTACTTTTAGCGCGCGGTATTACAGAAGACGTATTCCAAACAGGGCAAGACATGGTACGTAATGGTGTAGGGCGCAAGCACTAGTACTCTAGTAAAGAAAAGCGCTTAGTGCGCTTTTTTATTTTAATTTCAATAAATTGAAATCAAATGCCTTCATACAGATTCCACAAAGGCCACTTCAAGTTAATAACAATTAAATACAAACCCCTCAAAAACCACAAAACTTGCCAGCTAAACTCTGTTTTATTAAGTGCGCTTAGATAAATAAGATAGTGCTACAGATAAATTGTAGAATCAAAACAGATGAGTTTTGGCTATATTTTGAAGAGAAGTTTAATTTATTGATATAGAGGTAATTAATTGGTCGGTATGGAGAGATTCGAACTCTCGACCCCTGCCACCCCATGACAGTGCGCTACCAAGCTGCGCCACATACCGATTTGTATGCAATAGTACGTGTATTTTTTTAAAAATCAATAAGCGATTGTTTGTTTGGGTGTTTATTACGCAAGAGACCTAAAAAGACACTCTTGCGGTATATTAATTGGCTAGTCTTTATTTAACCACTTTTTGATCGAGTCATACATCTCATCGCGTATTAATGGCTGAGCTTTTTTGTTAGGGTGTAAACTATCGTTTTGCATTAGCTCAGGTTGACCAGCAACATCGAGCATAAAAAAGTTCATTAAATGCGCATTTGTCTCTTCGCTAACGCGCGAGAAAGTGTCTGTAAACATTTTACTGTAACGCGGGCCGTAATTAGGGGGAATGTAAATCTCCATTAAGGCGGTCATCGCATTAGCTGCTTGGCTTTTTTGAATAAGAGACGTTAAGTTAGTTTGCATTTTTTTGACAGGAAAACCACGTAAACCGTCATTAGCACCTAGCTCAATAAGTACATGAGTGGGTTCGTATTGCTCAAGCAATGTATCTAAACGGCGTAGGGCTCCACCAGATGTTTCGCCACTAATACTGGCGTTGATAAGTTCAATGTCGGCTTGTTCGTCATCGTATTTATCTTGTAACAATTTTACCCAGCCTTCTTCTTGTTGAAGTCCGTAGGCTGCGCTTAAACTGTCACCGAGTATTAAAATCGTGTTGTCGGCTGCTGCGCTCAGCGGTTTGATAACTAAAAATAAAATGAATACTAAACGAAGGATTGAATGAGTCATATGTCAGCGCTTTCTCAATTAAATATAATTCAGGTTAATGGTTTGTCTAAAGTAGTCTCTACCTTTGAAGGTGAGCTGCCCATCCTCAGCGACATCAGCTTTAATGTCAAGCATGGCGAGTCTGTTGCTATTGTTGGTACGTCGGGCTCTGGTAAATCAACGTTACTCAGTTTATTAGCAGGGCTGGATACCGCAAGCAGCGGCGAAATATTTTTAGATGGCGAGCCATTACACAATTTAGATGAAGAAGAGCGTGCTGCACTGCGCGCGGCTAAAATTGGATTTGTGTTTCAATCGTTCATGTTAGTACAAAGCTTAACTGCACTAGAAAACGTTATGCTACCAGCAGAACTTGCTGGCGAAAGTGATGCAAAAGAGCAAGCAATTGCTTTGCTTGAAAAAGTAGGCTTGAGCCATCGAATTGATCATTACCCGTCGCAACTCTCTGGCGGTGAACAGCAACGTGTTGCTATTGCGCGAGCATTTATTGGTACGCCTAAAATATTGTTTGCTGATGAGCCTTCGGCTAATTTAGACAGCAAAAACGGTAAAATGATTGAGTCGTTATTATTTGATTTAAACACGCAACACGGCACTACGCTTATTTTGGTGACTCACGATGAAGGGCTTGCACAAAAATGTGAGCACATTATTCAAATAGAAGCGGGCTTACTGGTAAAAAGCCAAGTAGAGGACGTTGCTAATGTGGGTTAAGTTAGCGCTTAAGTTATTTTCGCGAGAATTTCGCCGTGGTGAGCTAACAGTTATAAGCGCAGCTATCGCCCTTGCTGTTTTAACCGTGCTTACACTGTCTATGGTTACTGAGCGAATAGGGCAAAGTATTGCGCAAAAAAGCAGTGCTTTTATTGCAGCAGACCGTGTACTTGCAAGCGATCATGTTCTCGACACTGCTTTTATTACTAAAGCACAGAGCCAAAATTTAAAAACGGCGCAAATGGTGTACTTCGACACTATGTTGTTTGCCGATGATGAAATGCAGTTTAGCTCAGTAAAAGCGGCATCTAATGCGTACCCGTTAAAAGGGCAGTTAAAAGTTAAAGATACCTTAACAGGTGAAACTAAGGTTGCTAATAGCGGACCAACGCCTGGTAATGTGTGGCTAAGTGAATCAGTATTTTACAGTTTAAATATTGATATAGGCGCGCAAGTAGAGCTTGGCGCTGCATTATTTAATGTTTCAAAAGTTATTGTAGAAGAGCCTGACGCGCCATTTAATGTATTTTCGAGCAGCCGTCGTGTGCTTATTAATATTGACGATGTGGCAAAAACCGAAGTTGTGCAGCCAGGTAGTCGTGTTTATTATCGCCAACTTTATGCAGGTAGTGAGGCCGATATAAATAGCTTTTACGAGTGGCTTAAACCACAAATGAAAGAAAACCAACAATGGTACGGCGTTAAAGACCGTCAATCACCTATTTCAAATAGTTTAAACCGTGCAGAGAGCTTTTTATTACTTGCCGGCCTATTAGGTATTATTTTAGCCGCAGTGGCTATAGCCGTTTCAGCAAAACGTTATTGTGAACGCCAATACGATCCAGTAGCGATGATGAAAACGCTAGGCGGTAGCCGCTCAATGATCCGCAAAATATACATGCTCCATTTATTGCTTGTATGTGCAATGGCGGTAAGTATTGGGCTGTTAATTGGTTATGGCTTGCAAGAAATAGCAACAAGTTACTTATCAAAAAGTATGGGCACAGAGCTACCTTTAGGTGGCTTTAAACCTTGGCTGGTGGCTATAAGCACTGGCGTAATTTGTGCCGTTATGTTTTCTATTAAACCGTTATTTGATTTATTTGATATTCCACCGCTTAGAGTGCTGCGCCGTAACTTAGGTGACAAATTGGCAGTTAGTCGTGTGCATTTAGGAATGAGTGCGCTAACCGTGTTTTTATTAATGTGGTTATTCAGTAACAACATAAAAATAACGCTTATTTTGTTTATATCAACACTTGCGCTAATTGGTGTGTTGTTTTTGATATCTAAATTAATATTTGGTGGCGGTCGAAAATTAGGGCTTAAGCCAGGTAACAGTTGGTCGCTTGCAATTGCATCTATTCAAAAGCGTGCAAATGTGAACGCGGTACAGTTAATTAGTTTTTCATTAGCGATTAAATTACTGCTGTTTTTAGTGGTACTTAAAAACGACATGATATCTGATTGGCAATCGCAACTTCCTGCCGATGCGCCTAATGCGTTTTTAGTTAATATTACGCAAAATGAGCTTGAGCCAATTAATGAGTATTTAGCTCAAAAAGATATTCAGGTATCAGAGTTTTATCCCACTATTCGTGGACGCGTAAATGCGGTGAATGGCGAGTTGGTAGCACGTTCAGTATCGCTGCAAGACAACGAGAAAAAAGACGAAGAAGCACGTGCAGGTATTGGCCGCGAGCTAAACCTTACATGGCTTAAAGATGTGCCTGACCAAAATGAAGTAACACAAGGCACGTGGTTTGGTGAAAATGCGATGGCTGAAGCCTCAGTAGAGGAGTCGATGCTTGAGCGTTTAGATGTTGAGATAGGCGATACGCTTACATTTTTAATTGGTTCGCAATCGTTCGACGCTAAAATTACCAGTGTGCGCAAAGTTAATTGGGCCACGCTTAAACCTAACTTTTTTATTATTTTAAGCCCAGATGTACTTGCAGATTTTCCGGCGACGTATATTTCGTCGGTACGTATAAACCCAGATCAAAAGCGTGACTTTAGCCAGTTATTGCGTACTTACCCTACTATTACAGCGATTGATATTGACAACTTTGTTAAGCAAATACAAACAACTATTTCGCAAGTATCACTCGCCATTGGCTTTGTACTTGCCATTGTTGTGCTGTGTGGCGCGCTTGTACTTATATCGCAAGTGCAAGCTAGTTTAGGTGAGCGTATGCAAGAAATTGTAATACTGCGAACACTTGGCGCTAAAAGCCGATTGATTAAAAACGCGACCTTGTACGAGTTTTTATTACTCGGCGGTTTAGCTGGCTTAGTGGCTGCATTTTTTAGTGATATAGCGCTTTTAATTGTGCAGCAGCAAATGTTTGATTTAGCAGGTAAGTTACATCCGCATATATGGATTATTGGTCCGGTAGCTGGCGGTGTATTTGTGGCTGGTTTAGGCTATTTAATGATTGCCCGAACACTTAAACAAAACACCCAAGGATTAGTGCGTGCCCTAGGGTAAGTTTAAACTAACACGCTCCTGCAAATGCCCACCTAATACGTTAACACCACTCGTTTAAGAACGAGTGGTGTTTTTTCGTTTATACCTAACTGGATATTTTTGTGTCTTTGCGAGCA
>NZ_JADYWS010000036.1:0-36059 GCF_015864715.1 Pseudoalteromonas sp. NZS71
AAAACCATTCAGTAAACATTATAACTGCAATTATGTAGTTATTATCATGCGTGTAATTCAGGTTTTAACGTGCTAATGACTTATTTAATGGATGAAATAAAAGTAACCCAATATTAAAAGATAAATTCTCAACCTAAAAGTGAATAGCCAGATTAAAAATAGAGTGGCTGTCTTGTTTAGTTTTTTGTTTAAAAGTGAATAGCCAGATTAAAAATAGAGTGGCTGTCTTGTTTAGTTTTTTTTTCCTCAGGTTTGTACCTCTATGTTCTTCAATATAGGCGACTTCATTGAATTCTTTATGTGTATCAAGACCGATAAAAAGTATGCTATGTTTATTCATGTTAGCCTCTGCTGTTTAGTTAATTGACAAACTAAACAGCAGAGGCTTTGAATTAAGCTAACCCACGAAAAGCGGAGGTTAACACCGTGTGGGAGTCATTATGTCTATATTTTTTGGAGTTACAGTGTCATCATTTCTAGAATCATACAAAGAGTTAAAACCTCAATTTGAAAGACTTGAGGAGAATGTTTGTACCTGTTTAAAGCAAGTTTTTTGTGATGGAAACATTCCAATATTTGATGTTGAATCTAGAGTAAAAGATGATGCCTCAGTGAAAACAAAGATATCAAGCAAAGGATATAAAAACCCACTTGAAGAAATCGATGACTTTTGTGGTGTTCGTGTAATTTGCTATTACCAAGAAGATATTGAAAAAATTTGTGCAATTATTCAAAGTGAATTCGACGTAATAAAAGAAGAAAACAAACAAGAAGAATTGAGTGATAATCAATTTGGGTATACTTCTTTTCATTATGTGATAAGACTAAAGCCAGAATGGCTTGGACATCCAAGTGCAAGAGGGCTGGATGGATTTAGGGCTGAAATCCAAATAAGAACTATGTTAATGCATACATGGGCAGCTATTAGCCACAAACTTTTGTATAAAATAGAAGAAGATATACCTTCATCCTTTAAACGAAAGTTAAATAGGTTAAGCGCATTAATTGAGCTTGCAGACGAACAATTCAATCAAATAAAAAATGAAAAGGCAGAATACAATGAAAGTCTAATATCACCTGATTCAAGCTTTGACTCTTCAGGTGAGTTAAATTCTGATAGTTTAATGGCTGTAAAATCGTATTATTTCAACGATAGAAATGTTAACGATAGTGATATTCCTATTTTATTAGACGAAATTAGAAAATGTGAGTTAAGTCTTTTTCAATTAGTTTCCAATATAAAGAGGTGTATAGATTTTCTTCCTCAAATGGAAAAAGAAGAAGCAGCAGATTCGGGTCATGATGATTTACCAATGTGGGGTTTCAGTGGCGTGATAAGAACTGTCCTAGATATCAGTTGTAAAGACTATTTTGAAAGTCGATTAGACTCACTTCCAGTTGAAGTTATTGAATCAAGAGATAAGTACCGACCTATATACGAATCAAAAATATAACAAGCCAACTAAGCTGGACTATAGCTAGGGAAAGTATGCAGAAAATTTTAGTTTTAGCGGTTTTTTTAGTTTCTGGTTTTGTGAAAGCAGAATCTGATCCTTGTGAGTCAACCCAATACCCAGTTAAATGGGAATCTGAATTAGTGCATCCCGAATCTTATGAGCTTCCAGCCATTTTCTACAAAACTAATTATTCAAAGGTAATTTTACCTGTATCAAAAGCGATAGACTTTGTTAAAAATAATATGGCAAACCATAAGGCATATTTAAAAGACGCTAAAGCTTACATACTTGAAAGCTTATCTAAATTGCCAAAAAACAAACTTATAGACCACTCAAACCTCTTAATTGCAACAGATGGCTTGCAAGGACGAGAGTTGAGTAAAGCCATTCATGTTATGGCTGGATATCAAGGGCTATTCGAGGGATTACTATTAAAAAATGAGGCGTCAGTTAGTATTAATGGTAATTGGGTAAATTCATCAAGCGTTACTTACATGGTAGGCAATGATCCTGCTCCCTTGGATGACTTGAGTTTTGTTCATAAGTTAATTGTTTCTAATTCAAACCAAGTAGTGTTTGAAAAATGTTGGCTAGATAGAAAATAGCCATATAACAAAACGCGCTGAAGTGGGCGACTAGTAAAATTTGGCTATTAATTGTGGGTAGCTGAAAATAGTAAGTAAGATTTTAAAAACTTTATAACAAGGAACGTATATGAATTTATTTGAGAACAAAACTGTAATTGAGTTTGAAATATCAGAAACAGGCCACCAAATTGTTGAAGCTAAAATTAACGGTAAATTGTTACGTTTTATTTTAGATACTGGCGCTGGGACATCTGTTTTAGACAGGGGATGCCTAAGTGAGTTAGGCATTGAAGAAATACTCAATATTGAGAATGCGGCAGGCTTAGGCACTTCTGATCACGCAATGGGGGATATAGAAGTTCATTCAATTGAGTTTGGAAATGCCTTGTTTGAAAGTCCTGACTTTGTGTCACTTAATCTTGACCATGTTCAGGTCGCGGGTGGTGAAAAGGGAGTACATGGCTTGTTAGGCTCTCCCTTTTTTACTCAATACCAAGCAGTTATCGATTTTTCAAAAAATAGGTTAGAGCTTTTTAATAAAAAAATTAAATAACTAACCTAAACTTTGTTCTTTAGTCGGTTTTAACTAGCACATCATGCCATGTTTATGGGTTTAACCGTGGCATGGTGCGACAGCTGTTATTGTTTACAATTTGTATTTCAAAGCTACTTTTCTAGTTCTTTTCTAATAACTCTTTTCTTATAATTTCAGCCCCAGCGCTCAAGGCATTTAGTTTACCTCTGGCTATATGGTGAGGTAGTGGAGCCATGCCGCAGTTTGTACACGGGTAGAGTTTGTCGGCATCTACAAATTGCAGTGCTTTACGTAGCGTATTAGCTACTTCTTTTGGCGTTTCGATAGTATGATTTGCTACATCAATTGCGCCTACCATTACTTTTTTACCACGAATGAGTTCTAGTAAATCCATTGGTACATGCGAGTTATGGCACTCTAGTGAGATAATATCGATATTAGATTGCTGAAGCTTAGGGAATGCTTCTTCGTACTGTCGCCATTCGCTTCCTAGTGTTTTTTTCCAATCTGTATTTGCTTTAATGCCGTAGCCATAGCAAATATGCACGGCGGTTTCGCATTTAAGACCTTCAATTGCGCGCTCTAAACAGGCAATTCCCCAGTCGTTCACTTCATCAAAAAATACGTTAAACGCGGGCTCATCAAATTGGATGATATCAACGCCGGCGGCTTCTAATTCTTTTGCTTCTTGATTGAGAATTATGGCAAATTCCCACGCTAGCTTTTCGCGGCTTTTATAATGATCGTCGTAAAGCGTGTCAATCATTGTCATTGGGCCTGGTAATGCCCATTTAATAGGTTGTTTGGTTTGCTTGCGTAAAAATTTAGCGTCTTCAACAAACACAGACTTTTGACGGCTAACAGGGCCCACAACGCTGGGTACACTCGCGTCGTATCGGTCACGAATTTTTACTGTTTTACGTTTTTCAAAGTCAACGCCATTTAGGTGCTCTATAAATGTAGTTACAAAATGCTGCCTTGTTTGCTCGCCATCGCTAACAATATCAATGCCTGCTTGTTGCTGGTCAAATAATGACAAACGTAGGGCGTCGTGTTTTCCTTGGGTTAATTCATCACCTTGTAATTTCCAAGGTGACCAAAGTGTTTCTGGCTCTGCAAGCCATAAAGGCTTAGGTAAACTGCCAGCGATAGATGTAGGTAGTAATTTTTTCATAATAAATAATGCCGTATATTTTAGTTAATTATTAAACGTATCGTTAAGCGCGTTATAACTGGTTGTTACTATTAGTTGTTATGACAGATAGCTAGTAGAGAATTGCTCAAGAACTCTTTGGTACGGCTTGATAAAATGCTCTTGTGCAAACTTGCCTTGCTCATTCGCTAACTTGCCGCGCTCTTCTCGGTCATACACAATTTGCGTTAGTGAGTGATCCAAGTTTTTTAAGTTTGGTTTATATGATTTACCCGCTGTTGCGTTGGCATTATAAATCTCTGGTCTGTAGATTTTTTGAAACGTTTCCATCGTACTAATAGTGCTTATAAGCTCAAGATTGCTGTAATCATTAAGTAAATCACCAAAGAAAAACAATGCCAAAGGCGCGGCACTATTTGGCGGCATAAAGTAACGTACCTGCAAGCCCATTTTTTTGAAGTATTGCTCAGTTAAAGACGATTCATTTGGCTCGTATTCAACGCCAAGTACCGGGTGTTGGTTTTCAGTGCGGTTGTAGGTTTTGTTATCTGACACACTTAGGCATATAACCGGTGGTTTTTTAAAGTTTTGTTTGTATGTATCCGAATTTACGAATGACTGAAATAGCTTGCCATGTAAAACCCCAAAGTCATTAGGAATACTAAATTGAGGCTTGCCTTTGTTATGCTCTTGTAGGAGTACGCTAAAGTCGTAGTCGCGCACATACGATGAAAAGTTGTTTCCTACAATGCCTTCAATGCGCTTATTAGTTTTATGGTCAACAATATTTGTTTTTAATATTTCGATAGAGGGGAAGCTTTCGCCGCCATCTTCAATACCTATCTCAACAGAGACAATTTCAAGCTCAACAGCATAACGCTCACCTTTGGTGTTATCCCAGTGGGCTAGGGCATTAAAACGGTTGTTAATCATGTTTAAGGCGTTACGCAAGTTTGCTTTGCGGTATTCACCTCTGGCTAAATTAGCAAAGTTGGTTGTGATACGCGTATTAGTTGATGGATGATAATTTTCATCGAGTGAAACGCTCTTTATATTAAATGTAAAATCTTTTTTCATCGTGTTTATATCCAATTTTATAATTTAAACCTGATTGATGCTCTGCGCTTTATTAGCCTTGCAACTTACTTAGCTGGTTTTGTTATTTAGCAGCTTTAAGTTGTTAGCAATAGTGTTTAGCGCTAAGGGATGAGTAATTTATACGTTGATTGGTATATGAAGAAAAACGGTTTAATTTCACATAAAACATGAGTCATATTCATTAATCATTATTGTTAAATTCGATTACGTAGTAATTGACGATAAAAAGGCATAAATCGATAAAAATAAAAGATAGATGTTTAGCCGTTTAGACTTCTTTGGTGGTGGCGTGCACTTTATTCATGTTGAACATGAGGAATATTCAAAGGGGTTTTTTTATAGCTATAACAGTACATTAGCCAAATTTTTAGTATGTTAAGTCGCTGTTTATAATAAATGTCGTCACGGGTAAGTTCCATCTAGCTATATAAGTAGATACCTTAGCTAATCTAATCTCAAAAGATAAACCGACTTTTCTAAGTACGTATATAAATGCTTGTAAATTAATAAAAGGCTATAAACCATATTAATGGCAATGCCAGTGCGTTAAGTAAGTTATACTCGTTTTTCATCACCTCACCTATTGAGTATTCGTGGATATCAAAGGCACTTGTATTGCATCAACTATTGATGAGCATGGCCCTGTTTATGTATATCAAACAAAAAAAAATCTTATTCTCAGCTTTGACGGAAAAATTTATCAAAGCTGTATTAAATTAAATAATATAAACGGGTTAAGCTTAGCTTATACGCAAGCTATGATGGCTGCGCTTTTTTTTATTCCACACTTAAAAACCGCGATGATAATGGGGCTTGGGGCGGGCTCTATAGCAAAAAGTCTTTATCATGCGTTTCCTGCACTGACCATACATACCGTTGAATACCGTAAAGCCGTGGCTGATATGGCTATAAAATATTTTGAACTGCCTGTGTCAGAACGTTTGTTTATTCATATTGATGATGCGGCAAACTACATGAAAAAAACGCAGATAAAAACGGATGTTATTTTTTCTGATTTATATAGCTCAGATGGGATGGAATCAGATCAGGTGCAATCATCCTACTTACGCGATTGTAAAAATGCGCTCACTTTTGATGGTGTTTTAGTACTTAATATTTGCCATACCAAAGTTGGGCAGAGGGAAGCGTTTGATCAACTTCTTGAGAAAGAATTTGCAGGAAAGATTCTTAGTTTTATTATTGAAGGCGGTAATAAAATTGTGTTCGCTTTTAACAATAAAATGCCTGCACTTAGTGAAGATGAATTACTTGCTAAAGCTCACGTGTTACAAAAATTAATAAACGTACCAATGACGCGCTATGTCGGGCTTTTATTTAATTAAAATGGTTAGTTTGATTTACTGGTAAATGACGCGTTTGAATCCATCCATCTATCTGTTGTTCATTTAAACTTGGTTAAACTAATCATACTCTGAATAAAAATAATAAAGCACGTACCCGTACGGAAACACTCATACATGGATTACTGTAAAAATATAATCGCTAAATTTATAAGCGCGATGCAAAAGCGACCTGGATTGTTGGCTGTGTTGGCATTTTTGTCGGGCGTTGCTAGCTTTGCACTTGTAGATAGAAAAGAGTCTTTTTCGCAAGTTATTGCGATATTTTTGCTTATTAGTTGGTTGTGGCTAATTATTGATAATTGGTTACGTGACAAAGTAGAAGAAAAGTTTGGTGTGGTTGTATCTCCTAATGTAATGCGTTTTGCTCTGCAAATGGTGCAGCAAGAAAGCTTATTTTTTGCTTTACCGTTTTTTTTAGCGGTTACGCAGTGGGACCATCCTCAAGCATTTTTTACCTCCCTTATTGTGTTATGTGCGGTTATATCGGTTATAGACCCCTTTTATTACAAAAAACTTGCTAGAAATCGCACGTTATTTAGTGTGTTTCATAACTTTGCTTTATTCGTTGTTTTGCTTGTTACTTTACCTATTTTGTTGAACCTTACAACGAGCCAAAGCTTAGCCGCAGCCCTTGTAACGGCTGTAGTGGTTACTCTTCCGAGTTTAAACAATTTAATGCCTAATGCTCGCTGGTGGCGTTTTCCTATTCTTGTATTGATTTTATGTGCTTTAAGCACAGCAGTGTGGCAATTAAGAAGCTATGTGCCTCCTGCTGCGCTGCGCTTAACTGATATTACGTTAGCTCATGAAGTTGATTTACAGCATAAAAAGCCAGTAGGGAGTATTAAACACTTAGATTCTTATACGCTGCACCATCAAGGTTTATATAGTTGGACTGCTGTTAAAGCACCAAGAGGCTTAAACGAAAAAATATTTCATGTGTGGCTTCATAATAAAAAAGAAGTTGATCGGATCACGTTAAATATAAACGGCGGGAGAGAGCTAGGTTATAGAGCGTGGACACACAAAGTAAACTTTCCTAAAGACTCTGTTGGTAAGTGGCAAGTAAAAGTAGTTACCGAATCAGGTCAGTTAATAGGTTTAACGAAATTTACTGTTACACCTTAATTAACTTAGTCGGCTGTATTTTAAACACATAGCTGATATAGTTTTTGCATTCCAAACTAATGGACATAGTTTATGAGTATTGCTTTTGAGATTTTTATTTGGCTAATTGTTGAAACTGGTTTGAGTTTTTTATTTTACTCGACCGGTTGGCTGCTATTAAAAGTGGTAACGTTGGGGCAGTATAAAAGCGAGTTTAAGGATTTTGCATCTTATAAAGCGAGTAAAGCTAGAAGAGTCGACTTAATCTTCTTACTCGGTTTTTGTTTTTATGTTGCACTCATTGCCGTTATGGCTTATTTAAGTCACTAAACTGGCTAACAAATTAGGTTAATAATTTTAAGAATAATAAGCAGCTTAATGAATTATTGCTGCTTATAGTTTTCCCCTTTACCGCACTTTTTCTACACTACCTATTTAATAAATTACCTACCAATATATGAAGAACGCCTCACCCTGAGTACCATTATCCTATATTAACTATTTATTAGGCCGTTATTAGTTAGCAATTAGCTATCAACTAACTCTTAGCTTAAATTTATATGCCTGCTTTAGCTTATCTGTTGAATGTTGAGCTAATTACAACTTATGGGTAATACTTAGTAAATGCTTCAAATCTAATAAATAAAACAATAAATATGCATCCATTTATTGCGCTAACACGTTTTATAACAATACTATGCGCCACTTTTTACCGTTTATGATGGTTATGGAGTTAATAAATGACTCACTATTTAAAATATGTATTTGTTATTACGACTCTAGCGGGAGTAAATACAGCTTACGGACAAGCAAAAACACAAGAGCACTATCAAGAGCTTGAAGTGGGTGTAGGCGGAAATATTAAGCATACCAATACTGACGTAAATTATAAAAATAAAGAGTTTGATTTACATATTCACCCATTATGGGAGAGCCGATATGTAACCGAAGGTCGAGATAACCTTGCTGGTAATGGTATTGCATCAATTGCTACTGAGTTTAATTATAAAAACTTTGCGGTGATCCCTTGGGCGGCAAAAGGTATTAGTAGTGATTATTCAGAGCTTAATTTAAATGCTATTTATACCGCTCACTTATCTGAGCGGATAGAGATGTATGTAGGTTATAACTATATTAAAGCTTGTGAAGAAGGCATTGATGCTCACGATAATGAGCTAAGCCTCGACTTTGCGTATTTTTATGCAGACGATATTCAGTTGTTAAGTAGTGTTTATCATTCATTTGATGCCAGCGGTACATTTTTGGAGTTGGCAGTAAAAAAAGATTTTTATATTAATGATTTATTATCAGTAGATATTCAATCAGGCGTGGGGTTTAACGCGGGGTATGTTAGTGATGGGCACAACGGAGTAAACAACGTTAAGTTTACTGCAAACTTGTCGTATCAGCTTTTTAATCAGTTAGCCTTATACACATATACAAGCTATAGCATTGCAGTTAATAAAGATGAAAAACGCTTTGCAGGTGACGAGACACTTCGAAATATATTTTGGGGTGGTGTGGGGCTAAGTTATCAATACTAGGGCGTGTTTGCTTTTCGAGGGTGAGTTTACAGCTTTTAAATTATTCGTATGTTTTGAATCAATAAACAATGCGTATGTGTAATACACAATAACTAAAAAATGTTAGTGTTTAGCTATCGTTTAAACACAGTTGAGAATTACATATGAAGTTTTTAGTATTTTTAGGCACCGTACGCGATAGCACTCCACCAAAACCAGCTCGCTTAGGCTTAAGGGTTTCTAGGGCTTGTATAGAATGCTTAACGGAGCATTTTGGCGATCATGAGTTTGAGCTAATTGATACGTTGGATTTTCCTAGCGAAAACGTATTTAAACCACACTTTGCATACGCTAAAAGTAATGCACCTACAGAGCTCACTCTTTTAGCTGATAAAATTAAAGCCGCAGATGGATATATAATGATTAGTCCTGAGTACAATCACAGCATGAGTCCAGCCCTCGCTGACTTACTTAATCATTTTGGTAGCTCACTATTTTCGTATAAACCAAGTGCAATAGTAACTTACTCAGCAGGACAGTGGGGTGGTGTAAGAGCGGCCATTTGTATGCGTACTTTTTTATCTGAACTTGGCTGTTTGCCGGTATCGGCTATGATCCACGTGCCAAAAGCGCAAGATGTGTTTAGTGAGGATGGCAAACCTGTTGCAGGAGAGAGTCAATCATCGTGGTTTAATTATTTCTCACGCACGTTTGGCCAACTAATATGGTGGGCGCAGGCTGCTAAAGAGCATACCGAGGTGGTTGACCCGCAAAGTTTGCTAAAAAGCTTTAAAACAGATCCTTCTCAGCGCAATGCGCCTTAATACCCGCTAACTAATTGTTTGGATTGATTATAGAAACATAGCTGCATATAGTGGTATCATTAACGCTACATATTTTTAATAATGCATAATACCAATTCGCAATAATAGTTAATCAATTTAAGGGATTAAATCGCTAACTGCATTAAAAGTTTCTGATATAGAACAACTCAATAACGAAATTTTTACTTTGTTATCAACACGGTTTTCTTGTCTCAAAATAGATCACTTAATTATGCGAATTGGTGTAAGAAACAAGGAAATTGAGTCTTGAAATATCTAGCCTTACTAAGTGTGCTAACGCTTAGTGCATGTAGTTCTGTTCCCCATAAAATTGAAATGAGCCAAAGTACGGCTGCAAATATGAACCTTATTGCTTTAACTGAGCAAAGTGCACCAAAGGGTGTTGCTGGCACTTATCAGTTTCATATTAAAGCGGCGGGAGCTCAGGGGAGTTGGTTGTATTTAAATACAGAAACTGATTATCGAGATAGGCGTTCAATTACGATATCAATACAGCCTAATGTGGTAGCAGAGCTTCAAAGTAAATACGGACAACCAGCAGACACCTTTTTTATTGATAAAACAATAGAAGTAACAGGCGAAGCCAAACGGGTAACTATCGATTTTATGAGCCGTGGAAGAGCCACTAATAAATATTATTATCAAACGCACATAGCTGTGTCATCAATTAAGCAGCTTCGTGTTATTGAAAGTTAGCAAAAAGCAATGCACTGTATTTATATACAGTGCATTGTAAAAGCTCACTTTGAGCTTTAATGTTTACACTTAAACTTACTGCTATGGCGCTACTTTAGCGCTGTTTTATTCAACGATTTCAAAACTCTTATTTAACCTATTGTAATCTCATTACATAAAACTAATAATTGGTTAGTTTTATAAGTTTGAGTACCTGTATTGAAAGCCAAAGAAATCCGCAACTTTTATATCAACGAAGAGCAATCTGTTTATCTGCTTTCGCACCGCGATGCTAAAAAACACCGCCAGTGGCTTAATATTTGTATTAAGCAGTTAACACTGCTGGGCTACAAAAACGTTGAAATGATTGGCTCGGGTGCTTTTGGTTTTGTATTTGCAGGTGATGATGATAACGGCTTACCTTGGGTATTTAAGTTTTCGCGTATTACGCTTGCCCAAAGTGTACGCGACCGCTTAGAAGACGAAGCGTATATGCTTTCGCAAATTAATAACCCCTTAGTGCCTACCTTTTATGCTTTTGAGCGAATTAAAAAACAAGGGATTTTAATGATGGCGCGCGCCATTGGAGAGGACCTTGAAAAAGTATCGCTTAAAACAGGGCGCTTTAGTGCCGCGCAAATAATGACGCTAGCTGTTAGGTTACGTAATGTGTTGGTTGATTTACGTAGCCATAAAAATGGCGTTAGCCCACAACCTATAGTGCATGGCGATATAAAGCCTTCAAACCTTGTATGGGATGCAAACACTGATGCGCTGTCGTTAGTGGATTGGGGAAGCTCTGTGTATGCACAGCTCGATAGCGATGGTAACCCTGTTGCGAGTAACTTTATGGATTTAATGTCGGGCGATTTAAGTACAACGAATGCTCGTATGGGCGATGTGTACTTTATTGGTGAAGCACAAATGTCGGGGGAGCAATCATCCCCACGATTTGACGAACAAGGTGTAGCCGCTACGCTGTATGCGTTAGCGTCGGCACAGTCGTGTCGCTTTGGTGCGCAAGCAATTCCTGCAAGCAGCTTAGGTTTACCAAAGGAGCTGGCGAAAGTAATTGATGGCATGCTATCTAAAAGTAAGGCACAACGTGATGGTGCCGGTGATTACTTTATGCGTAACATTACAACTATGGCTAAAGCGTATTTACCTGAGCTTGATAAAAAACAAAAAAAAGCAGACATTCCTTTTTGGTATGGCAAGGCCGAGCAGCCCGACACGGTGGTATATAGTTCACGAAAACAGTTTTTACGCCAGGCCGATCATAATCAGCAATTACTTGATATAAACGATGCTCAACTTGACCGTTATTATAAAGAGTTTTTGTTTGATACCGGCGATACCGAAAAAGCATTTTTAGCATCAATAAGCCGATTAGCTAAGTACCCTGTTGTTGGTGGGCTTAGTTTTCATTGGAAGGATGAGTCGATGTTTGTTGAATCGTCTTTAATTATGCATGACGAATCATTGGGTGATGCCTTTAGTGATGCGATTAATAACACGGTGATGCTTGCGCAAGCGATTAATCAAAAAGGGTTATTTAAATGTTGTTTGTTTGATGCCCGTAAAACCATTCAATTAGAGCGAGATGGCACGGGTGCATTTAAGTTTGATAGCCTACCAGAGCTTGAATACGAAGTTGTAAGCATGAAAGCAAACGACATAACCCGCCCGCATTCATATTTTGAAGACGGTAAAGACCCTGATGAGCAACTACAGCTACCTAAAAAAGTTATTAAATGCGTATTTGAGCTTAACCAAATTCATCATACGGGGTGTATTATTTTTGAAGCACTGCCGGACAGAATGAAGATTCACCATTACTACCGCTTACTCGATTCGAGCAAAGAGGTTGAGTTTAAACGTTTGCTTAATAAACTTATGCAATACGCGGTAAATATTACGGACGTGGGTGTTGCGGGCTTTATGAAACTCCCATATAAAAACACCCGTGAGTTTAGTTTATGTGAGCAGCAAGAAGAGCATTACTTTCCTAAAAATCCCAAGCTTGTACCTTTATAGAAAAAGCACTTAACTAAAGAGTGTTAAATAAGAAGTAAAATATAAAAAAGAGCAGAAATTGGTTTAACTTGTACTCTTTGCCACTTAATTATTAGGTAAGTATTATTAATTATTAAAACACCTTACTAAAGGGCGACGTTGGTGTTAGCTCAAATTGATGAGTAAGTTTTTGCGTTTTATTAGTCGCTGTTATTTGATAATGCTGCTTGTGCTCATTGTTACTAAATAGCTTAACGTTAAAGTTAACTTTGGTTAATTTACTGGGCAAAGAGTAGCGACCAGTAATGGTTACTTGGTCTATATTGTCGCTTTTATGTGTATGCGACGCTTCTGGGTTTAGCAAAAGTCCGTCAATAGTAAATTTATACTGATGATCCGCTAAATAAACGTTCTTTTTAACTCGCTTACTTATTAGCTTTTTATGAGCATTAAACTCAACTATTGATACTTTGCCATCCTTATCTTCATCAACCCCTTTAAAAGCCGACATAGGGATTGAAAGCACAATAAACACGTTATTATCAACAAAATTCAGCGTACCGTGATCTGCAACCATTAAATGCGCGTTTGCTAAGTTTGGTGTGCTCAATAAACCTAACGCAACCATACCGAATAGACATTTTTTATGCAATGCATAGCTTACTCCTAACTAAACTTCGCCTTTAACACAGCGTTGAAAAAACGGGTAAGTGTCTGTTGCGTAGTAGTGGTATATCCCATCAGGAAACTCAGGCGTTACACCAACGCGGCCATTACATTCATCTAAATCACCCGAGCCTGCTACGTATTCCCAATCTTGTGCAAATGTACCTAATGGGTATATATCGGTAGAAGGGCGGTTTGCGCTTACGGTTATTACGTGTTGATAGCTACCGGTCATTGCGGTTAGGGCTGAAGTTGCATCACTTGAGTCTGAATAGCCGTAACGTGCATAAATAGGAAAGCCATCTGCTGCCCAGCCTATTAGAGTCATAGTAGTGCTATTGCCACCTCGCATTGCTACAAAGCCTTCAGGCATACCATGATAATGATATGTACCATCGGGTTGTACGTGTGCATTGTTGTCGTCTGTTCCAAAACTAAACGTGTCTTGGCTTAGGGCTTCTATATTCCAGTTGCCGCTGTTGTCGCCTAAATCGCAATCGGTGCCAGAATCATCACAACTTCCGCCTGTGCCTGCGTCTATTTTAATGCCATTAAGTACAACGCCTATCATTCCACGAGGACCACCAAGCATAGTTGCTTGTGTTGTTTCTATAGGCTCAAGTGTGTAGCTTTCATTTACTGATTGTTCAGAAATAGTATTTGGGTTATCAGCATTAGGGAATGTACCTACTTCGTGATCGGGTATGCCATTAGCTGCTAAGTCGCGTGTAGTTCCTGTGCATGACCAATCTGCAGTGCTGGTGGCTTGTACTGACTCTGACTCGTTATATTCACTGTAGCTATATTCACAAAGTACACTTTGGGTTGAACTGCTGGTACCTGTGCCATTATCTGTGGTGGTTTGTGATGAGCTTTCTGTAGTTGCTGAGCTATCAGCTATGCCTTCTCCACCTCCACCTCCACATGCAACTAACGATGAAACAATCAAAGCAAGAGAAGTGAGCTTTAAAGCATTTATCCTATTTCGATTTTTATTATTAAGTGCGTGTTGTTTCATTGCTGACTACCTGATCAATTAAGTTACTCAAACAATAATTAGCAATTGTGCAAATAGTGTGTAAACAATGATGACAAATTAGCAATTATGTAAATAGACGAAGTATTAAAGCTAAGTTGAGATTTAACTTTATGAGAATGTGTTTTATTTTAAAATTTCAAAAAGTTAAACTAATGCCAAAATAGCTAATATAAAAGGCTACCTAAATGGCTAAAATAAAACCTGTAGTGACGCTTCAAAGCCACGGCATTTACTCTAAGTGGGATAGTGAAAGTAAAACGTTGCCACAAATAGAGCAATTTACAACAAATGTAATAGCTGAGGTAGATATTGAGTTTGGCTTAATCGTAAATATCAAAAAAGGTAAAGGCGAAAAGCTTCATTATTGTATTTACCATCCTGATATTCCAGGTAGTAACGGTGATGTGATGGACCCTTTTGAAGGCGATGTATACGTTAAAAACAGTGATTGGAACTTTTATTTAGGCGATACACTTTGGCTGCCAATAGAAAATAAATTGGGTGATTGGCGAATGACGATTGAACTAAATGGAAAAATCATTGCTGATAAAACTTTTAATGTGGCATTAGAGGCGCAGCGCACTGAAACAGACTTTTGGAAAAATCGAGGATATTAATTGTTATTTATTGGCTATGTAACGCGGATATAATTGAAGTTAATGAGAAAATAGTCGAAGAGCTATTTATAAACAGCTCTTCAACCTTAAATTAGTAAGTTTTTAATTACCCCAAGGGTTACTAGAATTAGAACGCTGCTTACGATCGCGAGCACGTTGCTTAGATGCTTTTTTCTCTACAATACGTTTAGCATCAACAAAACTAAGCTCACACGGCTCACCCGGTTTATGATCAGCTGGGATCACACGATCTCGTGGTGGTAGTTCGTATTGAACATCATCAGGCTTAGGTAAGTTTTTAAGACGATAAAGGTAAAAGTTATCTACTTTTTCTTGTGCCCATTGTGTTTTACGTAAAAATTTAACCGCAGACTTAACATCAGGATTATTTTTAAAGCAGTTAAGTTGTAAATAAGCGTGTAGGAGTTCCCACCCGTATTGTTCAACCAGCTCTTCAACCACTTGTTCTAATTTTACGCCTTGCAGTGGGTTATTACTGAAAAGTTCTTGGTTGCTCATAGGTGTTGCCTCATTATTAAAATACAAATTGCATTATAAGTTTTATCTATAAGTTTTGATACTCTAAAATCTACACATACAATGAATTGAAAGATAAAATTTACACGTGTTTAAATAATCGGTAATATTAAAAAGCTTTATAAAATACGGCAAGATGCCAATTTATAGTATTAAAGATTAAGGAATATTACGAAATGGGACTTTTTAATAAGATCAAAACTCAAGCAAGCACTATTGGCTCAAATATTAGTGACTCTACATCAAAACTAAGTAGTGATATTGCTACTTCAGCAAAAGAAAACGCAAAACTTTCATCGATTCGTTCAGAAATCACTTCAATCGAAGGTCAGCTTAATATTGGTTACAAAGATATTGGTAAAAAATATGTTGAGAACCTTTTAGCTAACCAAGGTGAAAATGTTGAAGTTGCTTTACAAGAGCCTTTATCAAGAATAGAACCTCTTTTAGAGAAAAAGATTGAGCTTGAAGATGAAGCCATTGAAATCGAAAAGAAAATAAAAGATCAAATTATAATTCAAGAAAAAGCAATTTTTCAAAAAGAATATGATCAAGAAAAAGAGAAGTTAGAAAAAGCAGTAAAACTTGATGTTTTATCTAAAGAAGAAATGGAAGAAAAGTTAGCTAAAGCACGTTTAAAACTAGATAACTTTGACAACATTCGCAAGCTTAAAAAGCAAGAAGAAATGGGTTTGATTACTAAAACAGAATTAGCTGAAAAATTAGCTGCATTCGGTGCCTAGTTAAACGTTTAAGCCACATATTACTATGTGGCTTATTATTATTTAATTAACTTTGGCAATTAACTACAACACGACCACGAATTTTACCTTCCATAAGTTGCTCTGCGTTATCGATTACGTGTTCGAGTGATATTTCTGTCGAAATTTTATCTAAATAATCAGCGCTTACTAATTTAGCTAAACGATCCCATGCTTCAATTCTGTCGGCTTTAGGGCGCATTACGCTATCAATTCCTATAAGAGATACACCACGTAATATAAAGGGTGCCACCGATGCTGGTAAATCCATACCTTGTGCAAGTCCGCAGGCGGTTACTACGCCACCATATTTTAATGATGCACAAATATTGGCAAGTGTATGGCTACCTACTGAATCTATTGCCGCTGCAAATCGCTCTTTTTGCAAAGGCTTACCCGGGTTTGAAAGCTCATTTCGGTCAATTATTTGTGAAGCGCCTAACTCTTTTAAATACTCACTTTGATCTAATCGACCCGTTGCCGCTGTTACGTTAAACCCAAGTTGGTTTAGTAAATAAATAGCAAAGCTGCCTACGCCACCATTAGCACCAGTTACCAGTATTTCGCCAGATTCAGGCGTAATACCTTGTTTTTGAAGTGCTATAACACTTAGCATGGCGGTATAACCCGCAGTGCCTATTTGCATTGCTTGTTTTGGTGAAATACCTGCAGGCAAGGGGATTAACCAATCGCTATTAAGTGCTGCTTTTTGAGCAAGCCCGCCCCAATGTTTTTCACCTACACCAAAGCCATTTAATATTACGTTATCGCCGTTTTTAAATTCATCGCTGGTGGAATTTGTAACCGTACCCACTAAATCAATACCTGGCACCATAGGAAAACTGCGTACAACGGGGCCTTTGCCAGTAATTGCTAAACCATCTTTATAGTTAAGTGTGCTGTATAGCACGTCGATAGATACGTTTTCGTTTGGTAAATCACTATTTTCGATAGTTGATAATGAAGCGTTATAGTTATTATCTTCTTTATTAATAACAATGGCTTTAATTGGGTTACTCATGGGATATCCTTTTAGACCGATCGTCTTTTAATTGGTAAATAAAAACGCATTAGGTTAATAATGCGCGTAAAAACATTTCTGTATACAAAGTAAGTGGAGTATTTGATTTTGTGAGCTTGGCGCGCATAACAGCACCTTCCCAACCAATCCAAAAGTACTCACTCATCAATTTTGTATTTACATGGCTTGCAATAGTGCCTTGTTGCTTAGCTTGATTTAAGCAAACCTCTACATGGTTTTGCCAAGCGGTGTAGCTTTGCATTAATCTGGTTTTAAACTCTTCACTTAAATGGTTAAGCTCTTGATTTAAGTTACCGACTAAACAGCCACGTTTGTAATCGTATTTTTTCATCCCTTTAATTGCGCTTTGGGTAAAATTAACGATTCGCTCAAGTGGGGGAACATCTTCTTGCTGTAGGTAATGGGTAAGCTTGGCAATAAAATAACTGTCGTATGCATCAACTAACGCAATACCGTAGGCTTCTTTACTTTTAAAGTAATGATAAAAAGAGCCTTTAGGTACAGCTGCTTTTTTTAAAATAGTATCGAGCCCCGTGGCGCTAAAGCCAAACTCAGTTAATGTTTCTAGGCCCGTGCGAATAAGTAACGCTTTTGTATCGGCGTTTTCTCTGGCTATTTTAGGTGGGCGACCACGGCGTATTGGTGTTGATGTATTTTTGTTCATGAACTTATATTAGACCGATCGACTTTAAATAATCAAGTATAAATTTAAATTGTTTAAAAATAGTTCAAATTTAGGGGCGGGCTACTAATTTAAAATTAATGAAATAAAAGTGTCACGATTACATTTTTGTTTGGAACTTAGTCAATATTAGTCGGTCACAATTAAAGCACATAAGTGCTTTTTAGCGATTATTAAATCGCCAATTTGTTTTTACGAACCGGTCAAATTAAATGTTGTATGACCACTTACTTTTTTAAATGTTAATTCATTTTTGCATCAGCAGCTTAGTTAAAGTCAAACAATTTAATTGCTTTTACAATTTGAATTTTACATTTTTATTAACTATTCATTAAATGTAGATTTCACTAATGCTACACAATATATAAATAAAAAGGTGAGGATATTACCGATGAAGAGACAGAAAAGAGATCGTTTAGAAAGAGCTCATTCTCAAGGTTTTAAAGCAGGTTTAGCAGGTCGCTCAAAAGAGCTATGCCCTTATCAACAAGTAGATCCAAAATCAGAGTGGTTAGGAGGTTGGCGTGAAGCGATTGAAAACCGCAACATGTACAAAACCTAAAATCAATAATCGAATTTAAGCAAAAAGGCCTCCACATTGGAGGCCTTTTTGTTTGTGCGTTTAAAAATTAAAACGCACTAGTGTCTTGGAATAAGCCCACTTTTAAATCTTTTGCTTCGTAGATTACTCGGCCATCTACTTCTACAGTGCCATCGGCAACGCCCATAAACAATTTACGTTTAATTACGCGTTTCATTACAAGACGGTAAGTTACTTTTTTATTAGTTGGTAAAATTTGGCCAGTAAATTTAACTTCACCCACACCTAGCGCACGACCAAGACCAGGGCCACCAGACCAACCTAAGTAAAAGCCAACTAGTTGCCACATAGCATCTAATCCTAAACAACCTGGCATTACTGGGTCGCCTTTAAAATGGCAATCGAAAAACCACAGGCTAGGGTCAATATCAAGCTCAGCAACAATTTCGCCTTTACCATGAATTCCGCCATCAGCAGTAATAGAGGTAATGCGGTCCATCATTAACATGTTGTCACTTGGTAAACGGCAGTTGCCTTCACCAAACATTTCACCTTGACCGCAAAGGATCAAATCTTCTTTTGTATAGCTATTTTTAGGTTCCATAACACTTATCTTCGCTTAGAAATTGCCAAGTACTTTAGCGTACACTTGTACGCTAAACAACTCGGAGCAGTTAAAAAATCAAAATATTGCATATTAAATCATCAATCAATCAACACGATTGGTTTTTGCACTATAAAACCGCGCAATTACAATCAGAAATCATTATAATTAACGCTGTCTTATAACCAGTCTAAAGGAAGTTTATGATCCTTTTTGTTAACTCACTAACTGTGATTGATTTTTCTTACTTATGTAACAAACGCGGCGCCGTTGGCGAGAGCTGGATTGTTGATTTAACTTTGCACGGTAAACTTAACGAAGAGTCTATGGTTTTAGACTTTGGTTTAGTTAAAAAGCAAATTAAAGGCATTATAGATGAGTGTATTGATCACCGATTAGCAATTCCTACGGGCCTTAATGGCACTGTATCTGAATTTGACGAGCATAAAACACTCGACTGTACATTTGGTGAAAACAACCACTTAGCTATGAGTGCTCCTCATCAAGCTTATTGCATGATTAACGCAGACGAAGTAACGGTTGAATCGGTTACTGAATTTTTAATTGCGACTATTTTACCGAAGCTACCAGATAACATTGAAAAAATTGAGCTGTCTCTTAAGCCTGAGCACAGCCAAAGCTTTTACTATCATTACAGCCATGGCCTTAAAAAGCATGACGGTAATTGCCAGCGCATTATTCATGGGCATCGTTCTCAAATTGGTATTAGCCTAGATGGCATCTCTATGCCGCGCTTGCAAAAAGAATGGTCTCAAAAGTGGGAAGATATTTACTTAGCCACAAGTGAAGATCAAATTAACGCACCTGATTTAAAACATATAACAGCCAAAGCGGATGATGTATGTTTTGCTTATACATCGGCACAAGGCTATTTTGAAATGGCTATTAGCGAATCTCGTTGCGATATTTTACCAGTAGACACCACTGTAGAATGTATTGCTGAACATGTAGCTGGCCAAATTAAAGCCCAATACCCAGAAAAAGCAGTAAAAGTAACCGCTTATGAAGGGGTTGGAAAAGGATCGATTAGTTATGTTTAAAACACTTTTAGCAACAGCGCTTGTTGCCTCTGCTAGCTTTAGTACTATGGCGCTTGAGTTAAAAGGACATTTAACACAAGGCGGTTTAGTTACTGGAAAGCTAGAAAACGCTAAATCAGTAAGCTTAGATGGCAAAAGTTTAAAACTTTCACCAAAGGGTGATTTTGTATTTGGTTTTGGGCGTGACGCTGAAACTACTCATACTTTAAAATGGGTAGATAACACGGGTAAATCGCATTCTCAGCCGCTAGCCATAACCAAGCGTGAATATGAAATTGATAAAATTACTGGCGTGGCTAAGAAGTATGTTTCACCGGCAAAAGAAGTCAGTGCACGTATAAGCCGCGAAGCAGTTGCTGTTCGTAAAGCGAGAGAAGTTGACTCTGATTTACTGTACTTTTTAGACCCTGTGTTAAAGCCTGCAGAAGGGCGTATATCGGGTGTTTATGGTAGTCAGCGCTATTTTAATGGCGAGCCTCGTCGTCCGCACTTTGGCTTAGACATCGCTAATAAAACAGGCTCTCCTGTTTACGCGCCAATTAGTGGTACCGTGGTATTTTCTGAACCTGATTTATACTACTCAGGCGGTACATTAATTATTGATCATGGCCATGGTATTACCTCAACTTACATTCATTTAAGTAAGCTTGATGTAAAAGTGGGTGACAAAATTAAGCAAGGTAACAAAGTGGCTGAAATTGGTGCAACAGGGCGTGTAACGGGTCCTCACCTAGATTGGCGTTTTAACTGGAAAGGCGAACGCCTTGATCCTGCATTACTAATGCAAGATACATTAGCAAACAAAAAGTAGGATTTATGACTGACGTAAATCGCGATGCAATAATTGCTCAGCGTATTGAAGACTCAACCACATCGGTAACTAAAACTGTGTTTCCAGGGCGTACCAATCATCACAATACTTTATTTGGTGGTGATGCACTGGCGTGGATGGATGAAGTGGCATTTATAGCTGCTACGCGTTTTTGTCGTAAACCTTTGGTTACCATATCTTCCGATAGAGTTGATTTTAAAGAAGCGATACCAGCAGGTACTTTTGCAGAGTTAATTGCTAAAGTAGTTCATGTAGGTAACACCAGTTTAAAAGTTGATGTAGATATACTATTAGAAACTATGCACAGAGATGATAAGCACTCTGCCATTAGTGGTAGCTTTACGTTTGTTGCAGTCGATGATAACCACAGACCAACACCGGTAGTATGCGATAAAATGATTTATGGTTTTGAGTAATTTAGAGCTTTAAAGACGCGGTAGAGTAACATTATATAAGCACCTTAATTGGTGCTTATATAAAACACAATAAAGAACACATCATACCAAATATTTATTAAATGTAATCTCAACAACAGAGTTAATATTAACTAAAAAAAGTAATCAAACTGGGGGGGAATTGATAGGGGTGAGAGTTGTTGGATTTGTATACTAAAAAGGTATGCTTTTAACATACCTTTTTGGTTACATTTAGCTTTTAATTAAATTTACGAATACTTACATGCATACATACTACTTAAAGCACCATTGCTGCAATCCAGCCAAATATAAGCAGTGGAATGTTAAAGTGAATAAATGTTGGAATAACAGAGTCTCTAATATGGTCGTGCTGGCCATCTGCATTTAAACCTGACGTTGGGCCAAGCGTTGAGTCTGAAGCAGGGGAGCCTGCATCACCTAAAGCTCCCGCAGTACCAACAAGTGCAGCGGTAGCCATAACAGAAAAGCCAAGGTCTAAACATAGAGGTACAAACAACGTTGCAATAATAGGCACTGTTGAAAACGAACTACCAATTCCCATTGTAATTAATAAACCAACTAACAAAATAACACCCGCAGCAAGGGGTTTATTGCCATCAAAAAGGGCGGCTCCACTGTGAACTAAGCTCGCTACATCGCCGGTAGCTTGCATAACCGATGCAAAGCCTTGTGCCGATATCATAATAAAACCAATCATCGCCATCATCGCAACGCCTTTACTAAATACGTCGCCGTTTTCTTCCCACTTAACTACACCAAATACACTAAATATCATTACACCTACTAGACCACCTAAAATCATTGAGCCACTTAGGTTTTGTGCAACAAGTGAGGCTAACACAGCGCAAAGTCCTACAATCATTACTTTTTTAGGCTTTTCGACATCAGCAGATTTACTCTGAGTTGTTAATGGGAGCTCTGTGTATTCACGGCGTTTTTTGTAGGTAATAAATACCGCAATAAGTAATCCAATAAACATACCCAATGCAGGAATAATCATCGCCATAGGGACTTGTGTATTTACAATATCTAAGCCGTTATCGACTAGATTTTTATGCAAAATAGAATACAAGTAAATACCACCAAAACCATAAGGCAGCACCATGTAAGAGGTTGCTAATCCAAATGTTAAAATACACGCTATAGCACGCCTGTCTAACCTTAACTGATTAAAAACCACGAGTAACGGCGGGATTAAAATAGGAATAAACGCTATGTGTACAGGTACTAAGTTTTGCGAAGAAATTGCACAACCTAAAATAATTAATAAAATGAAGTAACTTAAAAACGTTTCATTCCCGCTGCCTTTAGCATTTACTTTAGCAAGTAACTTATCAGCGAGAATACGTGTTAAACCCGACTTAGAAATAGCAACGGCAAATGCACCGAGCATGGCATAACTTAGTGCAATTTCAGCTCCGGCAGAAAGGCCAGAATTAAATGCATCAACACTTTCTTTTATACCCAAGCCTGCGGTTAAACCAGCAACTAAAGCACTTATGATCATGGCAACAATGACGTTAACGCGAGCCAGAGATAGCCCGAGCATTAAAATAACGCCTATAACAACAGCATTCATAGTATTCTCTATTTGGAAATTTTAATTAATTTTATCAGATCTTTAGCCTGAGTTTTACGCTCTTTCGTAAAAGGTTTTTTACTATAGCGTACTTGGTTAAATAACTGACTAAATGTGTTTATAGATTGTGCAGAACGAGGGAATTTGTCAGCAAAAAAATGTAACTGCTGACTCGGTGTTAAATTATCGGGTGTATTTATTTTTTGTTTTTTAGCCCATGTTTTTACTTCATAAAACTCTTTAACCATAGGCGCTAATTTAGCCGGGCGTTTTGGTAAGTTTAAATAAACAAAATAACCTACAAAACAAAAACCAGCTGTTAATAAAACCATTAATGGTACAAGCCAAATGTTTTTACTACCAAAAATTGATTTTAAAAAATCATTTTGTTTTTCTTCGTCAAAACCAAGTACCCAGCTAGACCATTGATAATCGAGATTTTCAAGTTCCAACCTTAACCAATTAATAGCGGGGAAATTACTTAAACTCACTAAACCAAAATCAAGATTACTTTTAAATTCGTCATTCAGCTCTTGGTTTTGCGAAAGTGAGCCATTTAAACGCTCCGGTGCTACAACAGCGGTTGCATCAAAAATAACCCAACCTTCGTTTTGTAAATATACTTCTACCCACGCATGCGCATCGTACTGGCGAACTGTTAGCGTATTATTATCTTGATTTAATTCACCGCCTAAATAACCACTTACTAATCGAGCGGGTATCCCTGCGGTTCTAAATATGTACACAGCGGCGCTTGCATAATGGCCACAAAAGCCACGTTGGTTATCAAATAAAAATTGATCAATGGTGTTATCGCCGCTCATAGGAGTGGGTGTTAACGTGTAAGTAAATCCCGTACCTGCAAAGTATTGTAATAAGGTATTGTAAAAATCGCGGTCAGAGTGTGTATCTTGCTTTAAGTTTTTAGCAAGTGATGATGTTTTTACATTCTTTTTATAAGCGAGGTATTTGTAGCGTTTTTCTTCAAATTCGCCAAGCGGTAAAGCTGTGAAGTTAAAGCTATTTACATCGTATTGTAAGTTTTTAGCTTGGCGACTTTTTTTACGCAATAAACCTAGCGAATTACCTTCAACATTTGGTGAGTTACTACTGGAATACGCTAAACCATAGAGCCATTTTTGTGTAGCAGGCTCTGTAATAACTGAGTAGCTTGCAATAAGTTGCTCATCATTTTCGCTCTGGGTATTTGTTTTTAGATTATTATATTTTAAAAAGTCAGACGTAAGCCACGCATTGCCATTAAACTCATCATGAACGATTGCTCGCCAATAATAAGGCGCTACAGGTTTTTCTTCATTAAATTTAGCTCTAAACACAAGCTCGTCAGAATTTGAAAGCTTTGCAATATCGAATGGATCTACTTGTTCAGAAAGCCCTGTTTTTGCAAGTTTAGGCCCAGGAAGCTGCCAAAAGGCGGGCATTTTTGGTAAAAAAAGCAGTAAAAATATAGCTAAAGGAAGCGCTAAAAGTAGCAATTTACCACTTTGCTTAGAGGCGATTTTTAAATTATGTTTGGATTCGAGTAGGCCAAGTACTGCAAAGTTTAATATGTATAAACCACTTACAGTTAAAGTCGTTAAAATACTTTGGTTAAATAAATACACCGATGAGAGTGAAAAAAACGTAAGCGTTGTAATTACATGATAGTGTTTTTTGGTTTTAGCCTGTAGTAGCTTAAATAAACTAGCAAGTAGCAGCATGGCCACAAATAAAATAACCGTATCCGACATGCCTACTGTGTAGAGCATTAAACCTAGTGACACACCTGCGAGTATATTTGCCAGCCAAGCATTTGGCTTTGGTTTATTACTCAGCGTTATGTAAAAGTTCCATGCACAAATGAGTGTAAGTACACCAACAAAAACAAGCGGTAAATGTGATACAAAAAATACAATTAAACATGAATATATAAAAGACAGTGAATAATTTATTACTTTTTCGTTTTTAAGTATGTCCATTACACATCACCATTAAATGAGCATAATAATTCTAAACACTGCTGCTTATGTTGCTGTCCAGTATTTGTATTTATTGTTTTACTCGGTAGTTTTAACATAAAAGGGGTGTTTTTTTCGGTTGCTTCACACACTAAAAAGCATAACTGGCTTAAACGTTGTTCTGTATCCCCATTCATTAACGTAAAATCGAAGAGCGCATTTGCTGTTTTAAAGTCTACAAATTCTTTAACTAACAACTGCTGTGTTTTTGCGTAATGCTTCCACGACACTCTTTGCAAGCCCATCTCAGGTAAATGTGGGATAAGAGACTCAAACTCTTCGCTACCAGATTGTGTAGAAATACCTTTATCGGCTTGCTCATCAAGCATAGAAACATGCGCATCACAGTGAACCTGTTCAAGCGACGGATATACAAATACATCTTCTTGTAATTGAATGTAGCTCCAAACAGTTATCAAACCAAAGGGATAGTTACTCGCTATTTTAATACGTTGCACTGAGTACTTACCGCGTGAGCTGTAGGGTAAGTGGAGTGTAAGTAACTGAGTCTTACTATCAACTTCGTCGGTATGTTTGTGAGTTTGCTCACTACCTTGATATGTTAAATTAATAGATTGGGTTACAGAAGGGCTTTGTAATTCAAATATAATACTCGGTTTTTGAGGAGCGTAGCTGCTAAATGCATCTTTAAATTTAACTGTTAAGCCTTTAGCGTTACTGTAGCCCATTAATACAGCAATAATCATTACCACAAACATAAGATAAGACATTATTAAAATTAAATTATTCTGATAATTAATGCCCATCACAAAGTTTAAAATAGCCACAATTACAAAGTACCAACCAAGGGATGATGGCAATACATAAATTGTTCTGTGTTCAAGTGTAATTGAGTTTTTTAAATGTTTATTTTTTAATAACTTATTAAATACACTTTGCTTAAATGACTTAAATAAAGAAGGGCGTTTAACTATTTTTTTTGGCATAAAAGTTTATACCGGAACTAATACGTTTTTTAAAATATCGTTTACTTGCGCTTCACCTGACTCATTATGCAAACCTAATCGATGCTGACACACACTTGCAAATACGGCTTGAACATCTTCTGGCATTACAAAATCACGACCATCAATAAAGGCCCATGACCTAGCCGCTTTAGCCAGAGCCATACTAGCACGAGGTGATAATGATGATGCAAAAGCGTTGCTTGTGCGTGTGTAATTAACAAGCTCTATAATGTAGTCAATAACCGGGCTACTTAAAGTAATTTGGCTTATCTGGGTTTGAATTGCCGCTAACTCTTGTTGGTTAATACGCTTAGGTAACTGACTGTAATCTCGTTTTTGCATATTCAAAATTAAGCGTTTTTCGGCTTCTTTAGGTGGAAAACCTAAGCTAATACGCATTAAAAAACGGTCTAATTGCGACTCAGGTAACGGGTAGGTACCTGATTGGTAAAGCGGGTTTTGTGTTGCTATCACAAAAAATGGATTTGGCAGCGTATATTTTTTTCCATCAACTGTTACTTGTTGCTCTTCCATTGCTTCAAGCAACGCACTTTGTGTTTTGGGCCCTGCGCGGTTTATTTCATCAGCTAAAACAACTTGGCTAAAAATAGGGCCTTTATGAAACGTAAAACTGTGCTCGGTAGAGTTAAATACATTAGTACCCAGAATATCAGCAGGCAGAAGATCACTGGTAAATTGAATACGCTGATACGATAAACCTAACACAGCTGACAATGCATGAGAAAGAGTGGTTTTTCCCATGCCAGGCAAATCTTCAATGAGTAAATGCCCTTCGCTAAATAAGCATGTAAGTGCCAGTTTTATTTGTTGTTGTTTACCAAATATAACACTCGAAAGATCTTCTATAATCGCAGTAACAGTACTATGCATGCTAACCTTATTATTATTCTATTATTTCAAGACGCTTCATTACAGTGTCTACTTTTTTTGTGTTGAAAGGTTTTGCAATAAAGCCTTTAGCGCCCATTTCCCACGTGTTTTGTACGTTTTCGAGACTATTGTGGCCCGAACACATAACAACATGAGTGTGCGGGTAAGTACTATTGATGTATTCCAATATCTCTGCACCGTTAGAGTCAGGTAAATCTACATCTACAAATATAACGCCTGGCGGTTTATTGTCCATAATAGGTTTGGCAGAGCTAAAATCAGCACTTTCTAATATATCTTCAAACCCTAAGTCAGTTAAAATTTGGTTTAGATAATCACGAATTTCCTTAACGTCATCAATAATGAGGATGGGCTCTAGCGGGCGAACAAATTCCATATGTAGGTTACTTCTATTTTGAATACATCTAAGTGCTTTAATACTAAGCTAACCCCATCATAAGCTCAAGAACGTTACTTAAAAAACACTAATAAATAAACTGTTTATAGGTTTGCCCAACAACCTATTTTTAAAGGATTATCTGCTCTCTTATCTTCTACTAACTTATATTTTCATTAATTGTATTGAACAATAATGACGTATCTACAATAAATCCCTTAATCCTACACTTTATTTCTTCAAAATTTGATGTAACAAATTTGCTACTTAACTTATTGATTCAAAAATATTTACATATGAATTCGATTTTTTGTAAACGTTTTGTAATAAAAAATCGTTGACCTTCTAAATTCATTCTGTGATTATGCTCATCAGATGGGCTTATGCTCACAAGTGCAATTTCATTAACTATTTAATGTTTTGCTCAGCCAGCCTCATCTACACACACTGAATTAATACCAATTTCATTAAATGAATATGCAATTTAATAAAGTTGGCATCACACACCACACTAAATAAAGAGCTTATTATGTTGAATAATAAAAAGACTAAATTTGCAATTTCTCTCATAGCGGCAGCTATGGCTACATCGGCTCCAGCACAGGCTGATATTTCTGAATATTTAGATCGCGTTGACGTAGACTTTTTACTAATGCAAAACTTTCAGTCAATTCAAGCTAAAGACGGCGCATTTCGTCCAGAAGATGAAGAACAAGAATCAGGATTTGGCCGTATTAGAGCTAATCTAATGCTTAAATTTCATATTAACGAGTTCATCACTGCCGATATAGATATTGCAGAAGAGCCTAATGACTTTGGTGGCGAAGATCGTGACTTTTCATTTCACAACGATTTTGCAGGTGTTGAATTTGACTTACTAGGTCTATATGGCACACCAAAAGAAAACGCAAATTTAACACTGCGTTTGGGTAATATTGGTGGCTCACCATTTCAATTTAAAGGTTTTCAAGACGGCGCAGATAACCAAAATAATGCACTTATTGGTAATGGTATTACCGATTACGCAACCGCAGAAAACGGTGCACAGCTAAGTTACAGCGAAACTTTCGAAAGTGGTGTAGTACGTGCTTATAATGTTACAGGTCACATTACGACTTCTAGTTTTGGTGAAGCGTTTCAAGAAGACAGAGGTTATAACTACCGACTTCAAGGTACTCTAGAATTTGAAGGTGGCTTTAAAGCAGGCTTAAACTTATTAAAGGCGAATCAAGGCGACCAGTTACGTTTTGAAAATGGTGTAGCCAGTCTTGATGGTGTAACCACAACAAACTATCGCTTTGGCGATGGTGAAAACTATAATTTCTCAGCGTCACCTTCAAACGAGCGTGACACTCATGTTGGCGCAATGCCAGGGCTTGAGCAATCAATCATCCAGCTTAACTTAGCTTATCAACCATCTGACGAAACTAGCTTAATCTTTATGGTTGGTAAATCATCTGATGATTACACATTTGCAGATGCCGCTGGTAATGCAGTTGCCGGTATTACCTACTTTGGTACAAACGGCATAGCTGATGAAAATGGCACTACTTTTGATTCAAACAGTGTAATAGAAGGCGACTCATCGGTTGAGTATTTCGTGTTTGAAGCACAACAATATCTAATCCCTAAAAAGCTATATGTAGCGGCTCGTTATGCAGAAGCCGAAAACACTTCCGACTTAATTGAACAAACAGACAATACAGTAGAGCGTATTCAAGTAGCCGCAGGTTACTGGTTTAACGATAAAACGCTTTTAAAAGTTGAGTATGTTAACCAAGAAGAAGGTGTTAATTCGGGCGGCCAAATCGGTAAAGGATTTGACGGCTTCACTTCTGAAATATCTGTTAAATTTTAAGTCATTATCCAACTAGTCTAACTATTTATACAAAGGACCTAAAAAGGCACTTTGCGGGCAGTTTTATGCGTTAAAACTGCCATAAATAGAATTGGTAATAGATTGAAATTTAATAGCACTTGTTAAAACATAACGTGTATGGGGAATACCCGATGAAAAATAAATTAATTATGCTCGCGTGTGGCTTTATAAGCATGGGCGCTGCGGCAAAAGAAACAATTACAATAGCGACTGTTAACAACGGTGACATGATCACCATGAAAGAATTAAGTAGTGACTTTACCAGCCAAAACCCTGATATAGATTTAAAATGGGTCACTCTAGAGGAAAACATTCTTCGCCAACGTGTCACTACCGATGTAGCAACAAAAGGCGGACAATACGATGTTATGACCATAGGTACTTATGAAGTACCAATTTGGGGCAAACAAAATTGGTTAAAAGAATTAGATAATTTAGGTGAAAACTACGATTTAGACGATTTAATACCTGCAATCCGAAGCGGTTTAACGATTAACGACAAGCTTTATGCTGCGCCATTTTATGGCGAAAGCTCAATGGTTATGTACCGCACTGACTTAATGGAAAAAGCAGGGCTGACAATGCCTAAAGCCCCAACATGGGACTTTATACGCAAAGCTGCCAAAGCCATGACCGATAAAAAAGAAGGTGTTTATGGTCTTTGTTTACGTGGTAAAGCGGGTTGGGGCGAAAACGTTGCGCTTATTACATCCATGGCAAATTCGTTTGGTGCGCGTTGGTTTGATGAAAATTGGAAACCTCAGTTTAATACCCCTGAGTGGGAAAATACCCTTCAGTATTATGTAGATGTTATGAAAGAATCTGGTCCTGCTGGTTCATCTGCAAACGGTTTTAATGAAAACCTTGCACTATTCCAAACCGGAAAATGTGGTATTTGGATTGATGCAACCGTTGCAGGCGCATTTGTTACTAACAAAAAAGACTCAGAAGTTGCCGATAAAGTAGGGTTTGCACTTTCGCCAGATAACGGTCTAGGTAAACGCGGTAACTGGTTATGGTCTTGGACTTTAGCCGTGCCGGCAAGCAGCAAAAAACCAGATGCCGCAATGAAATTTATTAGCTGGGCAACATCTAAAGAATACACTCAACTTGTAGCCGACAAAAAAGGTTGGGCAAAAGTACCGCCAGGTACACGTAAATCACTTTACAGTAATCAAAAGTACATGGACGCAGCACCGTTTGCGCAAATTACCTTAGATTCTATTCAATCTGCAGATCCTAAAAATCCAACCGTTAAACCGGTGCCTTATGTAGGTATTCAGTTTGTTGCTATTCCTGAGTTTCAAGGAATTGGTACAGCTGTTGGGCAACAATTTTCAGCAGCATTAACTGGCCAAATGACCGTTAAGCAAGCGCTTAGTACGTCTCAGCACCTCGTTGAGCGAACAATGCGTAAAGCTCGCTATCCTAAATAGCATGTAATGGGCGGGTAAGTACTCAAACTTACCCAATATTTTATGTCAATTCTATTTACTTGTTAGTTATAAACACTATCAAGGGTTTCTGATTTTCACTTGATAGTTAACAAGTAAATAGAATTGGCTTTTTTAAGGTCACCTTTATGGCAACAACTAACTCGCGCACGCTTGCTCGGTTTATGCTTCTTCCTAGTGTAATTTTATTACTTGCTTGGATGATAGTTCCGCTGTGTATGACACTGTATTTTTCATTTATTGATTACAACTTACTCGTTCCTGGGGATAAAGAGTTTGTAGGCTTTTTAAACTATGAATTTTTCCTGACTGATCCGGCTTTTTTTGAATCATTTTTTAACACGCTTTACCTAGTAACTGGGGTTTTACTTATCACTATTTGTGGTGGTATTGGCTTAGCTATTTTACTTGACCAAGCAATATGGGGACGAAACTACGTTCGCATTATGGTACTAGCTCCATTTTTTGTAATGCCAACTGTGTCGGCATTGGTATGGAAAAACATGCTAATGAACCCAGTTAATGGCTTATTTGCACACTTTGCAATTTGGCTTGGCTTTGAACCTATCGACTTTTTTGCTCAAATGCCATTATTTTCAATCATCATTATTGTGTCTTGGCAGTGGTTACCATTTGCAGCATTAATACTGCTAACAGCAATACAATCACTCGACCGTGAACAATTAGAAGCGGCTGATTTGGACGGAGCAGGCCCATTTAGTAAGTTTTTTTACATCGTTTTACCGCACTTATCGCGCGCTGTAACTGCGGTTATATTAATCGAAACTATATTTTTACTGTCAATTTTTGCTGAAATATTAGTCACAACTAGTGGCGGTCCTGGTTATTCGTCAACCAATATAACGTACTTAATTTATACGCAATCGCTACTTCAGTTTGATGTAGGCGGCGGTTCGGCAGGGGGCATAGTTGCAGTTATTATTGCAAATATAGTCGCTATATTTTTAATGCGCTTAATTGGCAAAAACTTGGAGGGTTAATTATGACTATAAAAGATAGCCGTCGTTCCAAACTAATTTATACCATTGCTGCATGGACAATAAGCGGCATGATTTTCTTTCCAATTTTATGGACGTTAATCACCAGCTTTAAAACGGAAGCCGAAGCAATATCAGCAAGTCCAAGCTTATATGCATTCGATTGGACACTCGAAAACTACCGCGATGTACTGTCACGTTCGCCATACTTTACCCATTTTTGGAACTCTGTAGTTATATCGCTAGGTTCAAGTTTACTGGGTTTATTAATTGCTGTACCTGCTGCGTGGTCTATGGCTTTTGTACAAACTAAAAAAACAAAGCATTTATTAATGTGGATGCTTTCAACCAAAATGTTACCGCCAGTAGGCGTACTTATTCCGATTTATTTATTGTTTCGTGACTTTGCGTTACTCGATACAAAATTAGGTTTAGTGATTGTAATGACACTCATTAACTTACCAATAATGGTATGGATGCTTTACACCTACTTTAGAGAAATACCAAACGAAATACTTGAAGCTTCACGTATGGATGGCGCAACAATTGGTGAAGAAATATTTCATGTTTTATTGCCAATAGCCTTACCAGGTATAGCCTCAACGTTATTGCTAAATGTTATTTTATCGTGGAACGAAGCGTTTTGGACACTTATTTTAACCGCTGCAAATGCTGCACCTTTAACGGCATTTATTGCCAGTTACTCAAGCCCTGAGGGGTTATTTTACGCTAAGTTATCGGCAGCATCTGCCATGGCCATTGTGCCAATTTTAATACTTGGTTGGTTTAGTCAAAAACAATTAGTGCGTGGATTAAGTTTCGGCGCAGTAAAATAGGAGAATACACATGGGCAGCATCACACTAAAACAAGTCACTAAAAACTTTGATGAAGTAAACGTAATTAAACCGCTCGACTTAGAAATTAAAGACGGTGAGTTCATCGTTTTTGTCGGTCCATCTGGCTGTGGTAAATCTACATTACTTCGTATGATCGCAGGTCTTGAAGATACCACCAGTGGTAATATAGAAATTGATGGCATTGACGCTACAAAAACACCGCCTGCAAAAAGAGGCTTAGCAATGGTGTTTCAATCCTATGCGTTGTATCCGCATATGACCGTGCGTAACAATATTGCTTTTCCTTTAAAAAGAGCCAAGGTAAGCCCTGCAGAAATCGAAAGTAAAATTGCTAACGCCGCTAAAATTCTAAATTTAACTGATTATTTAGACCGAAAGCCTGGGCAATTATCGGGCGGTCAGCGCCAGCGTGTAGCGATAGGGCGCGCAATTGTTCGTCAGCCTTCGGCATTTTTATTTGACGAACCACTTTCAAATCTTGATGCGTCACTACGTGTAAATATGCGTTTAGAAATATCTGAATTACATAAAAGTTTAGCTACAACAATGATTTATGTTACACACGATCAGGTTGAAGCCATGACAATGGCAGATAGAATCGCGGTATTTAATGCCGGTATTATTGAACAAGTAGGCACACCTTTAGAGCTTTATAAAAACCCTGTAAACAAATTTGTAGCTGGTTTTATTGGCTCTCCAAAAATGAATTTTATAGATGATCCACAAAATGAAGATGCGAATGTTAGCTGTATTGGTATACGACCAGAGCATATAACACTCTCTACTGAGCAAGGTACTTGGGCTGGAACTGTAGGTGTAATTGAGCATTTAGGATCGGAGAGCTTTTTACATATAAATATTGAAGGCAAAGGGACCGTAACAGTAAAAGCAGATGGTGATTGCCCATTAAAATATGGCGACAGTATTTACCTAAGCGCACCTGCAGATAAAGTATTAAAGTTTGATAATAACGGTTTAACTATTCGCTAAAGCCAATTTTTAATTACCTTAAATAGCACCTTTATAAGGGTGCTATTAACTAAATTCTAATTACATAATCCTATGAAACCTAGGTATTTTTTATTAAGGAATGGTATATTTACAATTATAAATAACAAAAACGTTATTGATAAATAGATATTCCAAAATTAATAAAATAATTTATATAGCAGCACATATAATTAAAATTATGTAATGAAAATAAGGATTTAGTTTTCCTTCTATTTTAAGAGGTTTACGTGGTAAAGCTATCAAATACAGAAATTAGAAAGCTAGATGATGCAGCCAGAGCAGGGTGGTTATATTATGTTGGCGGTAACACACAAGATGAAATAGCTAAAAAGCTAAATATATCTCGTCAATCTGCACAAAGAATGGTCGCATTATCTGTGAGCCAAGGATTAATTAAAGTTAGACTTGACCACCCGATTGCTAAATGTATGGATTTGGCCGAAAAATTAAAAAGCCGTTTTGGGTTAGATTCATGTGAAGTTGTACCGAGCGATCCCTCAGAACCTTCATCTACATTAGGTTTAGCTCAAGCTGGCGCGGCTGAAATAGAACGTCATTTAAAATCAGAACAACCCAAAGTACTTGCTATGGGAACCGGTCGAGTTTTACGTTCATGTGTAGATGAGCTAAGAACTGTTGATTGTCCGCAACATAAAATTGTAGCAATGCTAGGTAATATGGCTTTGGATGGATCGGCTTCACCTTATGATGTTGTAGTAAGAATGGCCGAACACACCAATGCAAAACATTACCCAATGCCATTGCCAGTTTTACCAAGAAGTATTGAAGAAAAAGAACAGTTACATGCACAACAAAATATTACCGGTAATTTAAAACTCGCTAAAGATGCTGATGTAACATTTGTGGGTATTGGTAGCTTAGGTGAAAAATCGCCATTACATATAGATGGTTTTATTGATGCGCAAGAACTTAAAGAGTTACAAGATCTTGGTGCCGTTGGTGAAATGATTAGTTGGGTGTTTGATAAAAACGGTAAGCTTTTAGATTGCACAGTTAATCAGCGTGTAGCAAGTACGCCATTAAAAACAAATGCTAACAAACAGATTTATGCGATAGCTGCTGGTGAAGAAAAAGTGTTAGCCATTTTGGGCGCAGTAAGGTCAAACATGATCAGCGGATTAATTACTAACGAATATACAGCTGAGCGTTTATTAAGTATTGATTAAACAAATTGATAAATAAAGTATCTGTATTAGTAATACCTGTTATTGTAATAAAATCACTTAATGTCCGATACCGTCTAGTATTGGACATAGTAAGGGTGAATTTAAGCGCTCTTTCTATATATGCATTAACTACCCATAATTTATATTATGTTAAATAGCATAAATAAATACATAACCAAGTTACTCACCTTCATTAATTAACGTATAAGCGCTATATTTTGACTATTTTATAAGCATTAACCTACTTATCTTAATAGTGAGTGCCTTACCCGTTTACACGTTTATTTGTAGAATAGGAATGGTTTGAGCCCTGATCTCTTAAAGGTCCAATATTGCTGGGATTTGTTAATTTATAATATGAAATTTTTAAAAACGATTACGTATAGTTTAGGTAAAACCTTCAAACTTGCTCTTTATTCAATCATTCTTGATCGTTTAACTTTCCTTTACACGCCTTTTAAACACGGTTTGAATATTTTGAACTGCTAATATTTAATTTTTCTCAACCGTTAGAATTGTATTAAACTGCGCGACTAACTTTTTGGTGATCAGGCTGCGCCGAACTGGAAATTCTATTGAACCCTCTTAAAAGTTAATAACTGTCTTACGTGCATAAATTTCAGCATTTAACTAAACTTTTCCTAGATTATAATCACAACCTAAATTTTTGTCTGATCATCTTGGGTTCTTCATCTGTTATAAATTCTAAATTAAAATGACGCAAAAAACTTATGAACTTCGTCATTAACTTAAGCAACATCAAGAATGGCCCATAGGTTATAAAATGTGATTCTAATTATCGTGAAAAATGGCTTTATACTTTGATAGTCGATCAATTGTAAAGGTTATTTCAACCTAAGCGTATTTAAAAATTACAGAAGGAAAAATCTTACTAAGTGCTTTTTCGATTTCTGCCCTCGGCTCTCTGTGATAGCGATAAGTGCCCCACTACATTTTATCATTTTCCTAGAACGTGAAAAATATTGGGTTTACGTAGGAATGAAATTCGTTCTAGGTTAAGTAAACCTTGCTTATTGTGGGCTGAATCATTGCTATTCGTTTGGCCTTCAAGCTCTGTGTTAGTTTTAAATTTGTTTACGAATTTTATGTACTGTTTAAACTTAGTTCTGTAGCAAAAATTGAAAGAGAGAACTTTATTCCTCAAGAGCTTGTTTAAATTCAACCAATTTCACTGTAAAGTACATCTTAATTTTGATACTCCTTAGTCATTTAACGAGATACAAAGAGAATCTTTTTATTAATGCTGCAACAACAGGATATATTTGCCTTCAATTAATCGTGAAATAACATAATGTCTGTTAGTTATTTAAAGAATAACGTAACAGATCTAATTAAAGCCAAACAGATATTACAGATTTTTAGGGATCTCATTTAGATAACTTAATCTATTGGAAATTTTAATAAGCTGTCTTTATTTGCCAGAATTGACTTCGACGTTTACTTTGTTCTTACTGTAGTGGTCAATAAAATTTGGCCACAGTTTTAGAATCTTGATATCTAACCTCAGATTCATTTGGCGCTAAACCGGCATTATAATGATGCGGCCTAACGTTGTTGTAATATCCGTTGATATAATCACTAACGCTATATTTAGCATCTATAAAATTTCCATATCCAAC
>NZ_JADYWS010000037.1:0-32492 GCF_015864715.1 Pseudoalteromonas sp. NZS71
GTTGGATATGGAAATTTTATAGATGCTAAATATAGCGTTAGTGATTATATCAACGGATATTACAACAACGTTAGGCCGCATCATTATAATGCCGGTTTAGCGCCAAATGAATCTGAGGTTAGATATCAAGATTCTAAAACTGTGGCCAAATTTTATTGACCACTACAAGTTAAGTGGAGGGCTAATGCTTTGCCCATCGCACGTATAAGTAATAGGCAAGTTACCGCCATCGCTTACCTTTGAGCTTGTTAGAGTAAAATCATTGAGGTTTGATTGTTCAAGTGATTGGCTGTTTTGCTCGTTGCAGGCACTTAAGGTTACACAGCACAGTGCACTGAGTAAAAATGCATGGGTATTTTTCATCATTTAAAACTCCAAAGATTAAGAGTACATAGAAAGAATTAGCTATTAAGAGTGTAGTTCTCAAATGTAGGGCAATTATGTAGTTTTAAACTTTTTTGTTTTTATTAAGCGACAAGTCGTTAAGTTGTGAGCTGCTTACGTGGATAAGAGATTGGGTATGTGCGCTTGGGCATGAAAGGAAATATTAACTTAAGCATGGCGTTATTTTCACTCAGTTAAATAACGCTAAAATCCTTATTTTAAATAAGGATTTTCACCCATTGCGACGACCACACAAAAAATTCTTAAATCTAACTCTAGCTGGTGATAACTCGGCTCCATATGGCAGCAAAGTTGATAAAAGCCTTTGTTGTGATCTTTTTCTTTAAAGTGGGCAAGCTCATGTACCACTAACGCTTTTAATAATGGCTCGGGAGCACGCAGTAAGTCGCTGTTTATCGCTAAATCGTGTTTGCGGGTTTTACCTTGCATTCGATACGTATGTGTACCAAGTGCATTAGTAACCATGTCGCCTTGCTTTTTAAATGCCGCACGGCCAAATGGTGGCGCATTTTTTAAATACTGTTTTTTAAGCTCGGTTGCATAGCTATAAAGTAGTTTATCGCTAGTAATGGTATGTGCTTGCGGGTACTTTTTAAGTAAGTAGTCACATACCTTGTTGTTATTTATAAGGCTTAATACTTGCTCAACAATGTTAGCTGGGTAGCCGGTAAAGTAACGTGCGTATTCACTCATTATTATTTCTCTGTCGTTTTACTTTTAAAAAAGTGCTTGCTGGTGGGCTTCTTTTTCGCCAGTAAATGGGTTTAATGCTTTGTGATCATAACCTAGGTCCTTACAAAACTGGCGAGCTAATAACGGCGCTTCTCGGTTATCTGCTGTATGAAAAAACACATAGGGCGTTTTTCCTTCATCAAGCCATTGTTTTACTTTACTTAGCCACGGTTTATAAAAGGGTTTAAAGTCATTTTGTAAATCGGCTATTACAAAGCGCGCCATAGGCTCTGAGCCAGTAGCTATTGCATGTACCGGTAAGTGGGGCTTTTTTTGCTGTGCATCTATTAGCGCTTCGGTTGTTGGTTTTACCGCAAATAGGGCGCGAGTATCCATCGATATGCGATTTAGGTTGTTTGCCATTAATAACTGATTAAGCGCTATTTCGGCTTCACCCTTTTGAAAAAATGCAGTATGACGTACCTCTACGCCGTAATTAACCTCTTTTGGTAATAGGCTAATAAATTGGGCGAGTTTGGGTAAGTCACCAGGACCAAATGCTTTAGGTAATTGCAGCATGATCTGCCCAGTTTTTTCTAAAATAGGGGAGAACAAGTTAAGCCAATCAGTAAGCTCGGTTTGAACATTAGTTAGGTGCAGCTCGTGGCTAAAGCGACGATTAAACTTAAAAGTAAATTTAAAATCGTCAGGTACGCTGTTTGCCCAGCGCAATACGGTGCTTGGCGCAGGATCAGCGTAAAAGCTGGTATTGCCTTCAACAGAATTAAAATGTTGTGCGTATTGGCTAAGCATATCGGCGTTTTTACATTGGCTTGAAAATAAATTGCCTTTCCATGCATTACTCGACCACTGCGGGCATCCAATATATAACATACAAACTAGCGCCTTATTATAAAGTGGCGATAGTGTAGCAAATAACAAAACAAGCTGCTGTAAATTCAGGGGCAAAAGCGGCACACGCCCTAGCATCTTAATGTTAGTTGAGTATAATGCAGGGCTTAATTTGATTATTTTTAGATTGCTAGCGGCTTTATTTGTATTGTGGTGACCTGTTTTTTAAATCACACGCCTTAAAACAAATAAGTTTAGCCGTTTAAGCCTTTTATCTGACAGGAAAACTATGCGCTCTATATATTGCGGACAGCTAAATAAAACTCACGTAGATCAAGAAGTTGAACTATGTGGCTGGATCAACAAACGACGTGACCTTGGTGGACTTATCTTTGTCGATTTACGCGATAGAGAAGGTTTAGTACAAGTTGTATTCGACTCTGACATTGAAGAGTTAATGAGTTCGGCTAACACACTTCGCCAAGAATTTTGTGTTCAGTTAAAAGGTATTGTTCGCGCACGCCCAGACAGCCAAGTAAATAAAGACATGGCAACAGGGGAGATCGAAATTTTAGGTAAAGAGCTTAATATTATTAACCGCTCTGAGCCATTACCGCTTGATTTTAACCAAGTAAACTCAGAAGAGCGTCGTTTAAAATACCGTTACCTAGATTTACGTCGTCTAGAAATGAGTGACCGTATTAAATTACGTGCTAAAGCAAGCAGCTTTGTTCGTCGCTTTTTAGATGAAAACGGCTTTTTAGACATCGAAACACCTGTACTTACTAAAGCAACGCCAGAAGGTGCGCGCGATTATTTAGTACCAAGCCGCGTTCACAAAGGTAGTTTTTACGCTTTACCACAGTCTCCACAGTTGTTTAAGCAATTGTTGATGATGTCTGGTTTTGACCGTTACTACCAAATTGTTAAATGTTTCCGTGATGAAGATTTACGCGCTGATCGTCAACCAGAATTTACCCAAATAGATATAGAAACCTCGTTCATGAGTTCTGATCAAGTACGTGGTATGACTGAAAAAATGATCCGCGAGATGTGGCAAACATTGTTAAACGTTGATTTAGGCGATTTTCCAATCATGCCTTACAGCGAGGCAATGAGCCTTTACGGTTCTGATAAGCCAGATTTACGTAACCCAATGAAATTGGTTGATGTTGCAGATTTAGTTAAAGACGTAGAGTTTAATGTTTTCTCAGGTCCAGCTAACGACGAAAAAGGTCGCGTTGCTGTATTAACTGTACCGGGTGGCGCTAAGCTTTCTCGTAAACAACTTGACGATTACACTAAGTTTATTGGTATTTACGGCGCTAAAGGCATGGCGTGGATGAAAGTAAACGACCACACTGCAGGCGCTGAGGGGGTTCAATCACCAGTGGCTAAGTTTTTAAGCGAAGACGTAATTACTAAATTACTTGAGCGTACTAATGCACAGTCTGGCGATATCATTTTATTTGGTGCCGATAAGCGCAACACAGTAAATGAAGCAATGGGCGCACTGCGCGTTAAGATTGGTGTTGATTTAGAAATCACTAACCTTAATAGCTGGGCACCACTTTGGGTTGTAGACTTCCCAATGTTTGAAGAAGATGACGAAGGCACATTACATGCTGTACATCATCCATTCACTGCACCAAAAGACATTAACGCCAGTGAGCTTGAAGCAAACCCAGCAGCTGCTATTTCAGATGCCTACGATATGGTATTAAACGGCTACGAAGTGGGTGGCGGTTCGGTACGTATTCATAATGCAGATATGCAAGAAACTGCATTTAGAATTTTAGGTATTAACGAGCAAGAGCAACAAGACAAGTTTGGTTTTTTACTTGATGCACTTAAATACGGCACACCACCACATGCAGGTTTAGCATTTGGTCTTGACCGTTTAGCAATGCTTTTATGTGGTACCGATAACATTCGTGACGTTATTGCTTTCCCTAAAACAACACAAGCGTCGTGTTTATTAACCAACGCGCCAAGCAAACCTAACCTTGATTCGTTAGCTGAACTTGCAATAAGTGTTGTAGAAAAAGCGATACCTAACGAAGAGTAATCTTGTTTCGCTTTTTTGAGCTAAATTTAAAAACCCTTAAGTTATATGCTTAAGGGTTTTTTTGTGGTTAAATTTGCAGCAGAGTGTATTTTAACCGAACAGACGAAAAAGGAATTATTATGTCGATCAATGCAACCTTATTTGGTGAGTTCTTAGTTTTTTTTATTGTGCTGAGTATTCCTATTTTTGCTGTAATTAGCTACAAAATAGGTAAGCGTAAAAGTACTATGCCGGGGGTTTTAGCTTTTGTGGGTGGCTGTTTAGCGCTATTTCCACTATTTGCTTTGATTTTTATTGCAGTGCTTGCGCTTAAAAAAGATTTACCTAAAAATAGCGTCTATGCCCATTAAAAACTAGGTTAATAGTGTCAATTTCAAATAATAATCACTACTTCGACGAGCAATTTAATGCTTTGCAGCGCGAAGAGCAACTAACTGAAAATTCTGAGTTTGAAGAGTGCACATTTACCGATTGCGACTTTTCAGGCGGGCAGTTTAAAAATTGCCGATTTATAGAATGCAGTTTTAAAAACTGTAATTTATCGTCACTTAAATGGAACTACAGTTCACTTGAAAATGTAAGTTTTAGCCACTGTAAATTAAATAGTTTGCGATGGGCTGACGTAGATTGGCCAGCGCTTAGTATTAACGCACCGGTGAGTTTTAATTATTGCGAGCTCAGTAATAGTTCTTTTTTTGAATTAACCCTCAAAGCCCTCAAACTAACACACTGCTTTGCCAAAAATGTTGATTTTAGACATGCTGATTTAAGCGGTAGTGAATTTACAGGAACAGATTTTCGCGATAGTGAGTTTTTTCAAACTAACTTAACAAAATGTGATTTTGTAGGTGCTACAGCATTTAATATAGATTTGAATAATAATATTTTAGCGAATGCTAAGTTTGATCGCTTCGAAGCACTAAATTTGCTTACCAGCCTTAATATAGAACTATGTGATTAATTTAGTTTAATATGATTACATATCTAGAAGCGACAGCTTGGCTGGGCTTCTAGATACTGCGTGACTGCGTAATTAACGGCTAGGGCCATTTTTATTACGTGCACTGGCAAGCTGTCTTGCGATTTCTAATAACGCTGGTGAAATATCTTCAGCACCATCTTTAATTAGTTTTGTAACGTCACCTGATGAAAACAAACCGTCACGAGGTGATTTAATACCTAACTCACGAACAAAATCCTTCGTTTTACCAGTGCTGCCTGTTTCAATAAACTTAAAAATAATACGTTCATTGTTGTTTTTAGCAGGGGTTTTTAGTGTTTCGATTTCGTCATGTATTGCCGTTAGTTTGTCTTCTAAAATTTCTATACGTTCTTGAATGCTATTGTATGATTTCATTTATTGGATCTTTTACTAAATATATTTAAACAATGGCGGCTATTATCGCATAGTTTGACAATAGAGAATGCAAACCTATAAAGTAAAAGTTATTTTTAATTAAAAACAATAATTTATATAAGTTTAAATATGCAAAAAACACTTAAAAAGCTTTTTATGTTAAGTGCACTAGCTCTAAGTACACCAGTAATAAGTACATCAGTAATCGGCGCAACAAGCTATGCAAACGATGGCGTTATAACTGATGAAAGCCGCAAGCGCACTATTCCTATCAATATCACACTACCAAGTAACAATGCTGAGTGCACTGAACAAGTAAAATGCCCTGTAGCGTTCATTAACGCAGGTTACGGGATTAGCCATAACGGGTATACGTTTGCCAGTAATGCGTTTAATCAGCGTGGATATTTAACAGTAGCCGTTGCACATGAACTAAAAAGCGACCCTTACTTAAACCGTGAGCAGCCTTACTTAACAACTCGCATGGAAAACTGGCATCGTGGCGTAGTAACGCTTAAGTTTTTAGTTAATGAGCTATCGAGTAAATACCCAGCGTACGACTTTACAAAACTCACCTTATTTGGGCACTCAAACGGCGGGGATATTTCGTCATTATACGGCTCTATTTACCCAAACGAAGTTAGCACTATTATTACGCTCGATCATCGCCGCATGTTGATCCCACGCAATAAAGATATACGCGTACTTACACTTCGCGGTAGTGATTACCCAGCTGATGCAAATGTGCTGTTAAACGATTCAGAGCTGGATAAGTTTCCTGTTACGCAAATAATGATAGAAAAATCGCGTCATAACGATATGTACGATGGCGGGCCAAAATGGCTGGTGGATAGAATGAGTAAAGAAGTAGAGGGATTTTTAGATAATTAGGCAAGATATAATCAAGCCAACTTTAAGCTGGCTTGATATATAAAGGTTTAAGCTGACGCAGAATTTTGAGTGGTATTAAACAAAGCATGTATATTATTGCAGGTTACCCTTGCGGTGTAGCAAACTGTTTTATTGGTCGTTCTTTTATTTCCATATCTTCAGTAGGAATAGCTAACAGTGAATATCTGGTTCTTATGGTAATGATATCAGCAAATTTACCGTTAATGTACAAGTTGACGAACGGTGTGATCGTACTTACTAAGTATTTTTTTTCAGGGTTTAAAGCAAACCTTTCTTCCATGCCTTTTAGCTCAATAAACTTTACTTCAAGCGGTTCGAACTCTATAGAGGATAATTTTTTGTGGGCACGCCGCCGTCCTTGTATAGGTTGTTCAGGGACTTTTGCACCTGGATTTTCCGCTCTTAATGAGAAGTATGCATCCACTTCATATATAAACATTGAGTTTAAGTCGATTCCCTGCTTATCGAAAGCGAGAGAGCTTAGCTTAACTTGATAAGGCGTAGTATTCGCCAATCTTATACTAGTGATACATTTAGTATCTAAATGACAAAATGTATAAGAGGATGCAGCAATAGGGCTTTCGATAATCTCTTCAGAGTTGGCAAAAGTAGAGTAACTAATTAAATAAAATATTATATTTACTAAAACTTTCATTGGGCTGCTCGCACTGCATTTTCAAAAGATATGATCGGTATAACAAAGTTGTTCTGTCACTATCATCCTAACTCACTTCATATCCACTAAACAGAGTTAGTGGATTATTACTACAGATTATCCCTGTGGCGTAGCAAACTGCTTTATTGGTCGTTCTTTTATTTCCATATCTTCTGTAGGAATAGTTAACAGTGAATAGTTTGTTCTAATTGTGATGATATCGGCAAACTTACCATTAATGTACAAGTTTACAAATGGAGTAAGTGTTCCCACCATATACCTTTTCCCTAGCTCTAATGCAAACCTCTCTTCTATGCCCTTTAGCTCTATAAACTTGACTTCTAGTGGCTCGAATTCTAATGATGATAATTGCTTGTAGGCACGTCTGCGTCCCTGTATGGGTTGCTCTGAAATACCTGTATCTAAATTATTCTCTTTTAAATCGTAGTATCTACTTTCTTCAAATACATACATCGAATTTAAATCGATTCCTTGTGCATTAAAAGCGAGAGAGCTTAGCTTAACTTGATACGGCGTAGTATTCGCTAGTCTTATATTAGTGATACATTTAGTATCTAGATGACAAAATGTATAAGAGGATGCAGCAATAGGGCTTTCGATAATCTCTTCAGAGTTGGCAAAAGTAGAGTAACTAATTAAATAAAATATTATATTTACTAAAATTTTCATTGGGCTGCTCGCACTGCATTTTCAAAAAGATATGATGAATGTAGCGAGGTTATTCTGCCGTTATCAGTTTTGTCTTTTCGTACGTAGTAAGTATTTTTATTCATACCTATCCTTGGATATGTAATGTTATTGTAAATTACTAGAGCTGTACCTATTATTCAACCTCTATATTTTATCTCAGATTGTGAGATTGCTTTATTGAGCATCTAAAATAGCGCAGCCAAGGCTACGCTATTTTTGTTTTAGTTACTCTACCAGTTCACTTACAATAACCGGGTTGTTATGCAGTGTTTTATGCACAGGGCATTTGTCGGCTATTTCGAGTAAACGCTGGCGTTGTGGCTCTGTTAAGTCGCCACGTAAGGTGATTTTACGGGTAATGGCTTCAAGGTTACCTGTTTGCTCACAATCGTCGCAATCTTTGTTGTAATCGCGAGTGTGATCAAGCTCTACTTTTACATGCTCCAGTGGTAAGTTTTTACGTGTAGCGTACATACGCAGTGTCATTGCCGTACAGGCACCAAGCCCCGCTAATAAGTGATGATACGGATCAGGACCTAAGTTTTTACCACCTACTTTTATTGGCTCATCTGCAAGCCAAGTATGATCTTTTGTACTTACGTGCTGAGTAAATACATGGTCTTTTTCTTCAACGAGTACATTGCCACCCGTTAAACTTGCCGTGTATTTAGTTTTGTCGTACTTAACATAACGGTTTGCCCACGTTGCAATTATTTGTGCAGCGTAGTCGGCATCGTTTTTATTAGTAAGTAAGTGATCGGCGTTATCTAGGCTAATAAAGCTTTTAGGATGCTTAGCTGATGCATAAATTTTTTCAGCTTCACTAATATTTACCGTCGCATCAATAGGGGAGTGCATTACTAATAATGCGCGCTTAAGTTTACTTATGTGGCTTTTATCGTACTTGGCTATATCGTCAATAAATTGTTTTTTAATAGTAAATTCACGACCGGCTAAGTTTACTTTAGCTTCACCTGCTGCGTTAATTTCATCAAGGTGTGCTTCAAAATTATGCGCTACGTGCTGCGCATCTGACGGTGCACCAATGGTTGTAATAGCCGATACTTCAGGAATATGCTCCGCAGCAGCAAGAACGGCAGCCCCGCCTAAACTGTGGCCAATGAGTAGTTGCGGCGCCGCAAAATGCTCACGTAAATGATTTGCCGCAGATACTAAATCTTGAATGTTTGATGAAAAGTTACTGTTAGCAAAGTCGCCATCGCTATTACCTAAACCGGTAAAGTCGAAACGCAGTACGGCGATACCTTGTTGTGTTAAAGCTCGGCTAATACGTGTGGCTGCTGCAATGTCTTTACCGCATGTAAAGCAGTGTGCAAATAGCGCGTAAAACTTAACGTCACCAGAGGGAAGTTCAAGTTGGCCGGCAAGTTCTAAATCGCCGCTTTTAAAAGATACTTTTTGTCGCATGGGGAGCCTTATTTACACAAATAAAATACATTATATTAGGGCGTGTTGACCGTTGTGGATTGAAATTTGTTCAATCTAGGGGCGATTTAATCGCGGCGCGAGGTTTGTAACCTAGTGGACTAAGTAAAAACCGAGCAACAAAGAGTTAATCGTCCCTAGAAAGAACCCAAAGGGTAGCGCATGTTTGGCATTTATGCTGCGTTATCGCCTATTTATGGGGAACAACCACACATCATAGGCTCTGCCTTGCTTAAATACCAAACAGTCTGCTGCAAATTCACCCACCAAAGGTCAGCACGCCCTAGTAGACCAGATATAAGTACTAAACCTTGCAAATTCAACGTTTTTTTATAAGTTGATCTTGATCAAGCCAAGTGGCGGTGACTATGCTTTGCGGACATATGTCCTTATGTTTTTGAGGTCATTTGTCTATGCTCGCATAGCGCTATAATGAAGGCTTTGCTACTTTATATAAGTAATTTAGCACTATTAAAAGCAACTCACTTCACACAACCTATTCACTGGAACGTACAATGCAATTACCTACTGTTGATTATAAAGCTCCCGATGCGGCTGCACAATTTGTTGAATCGTTAAGAAATACTGGATTTGGCGTTTTAAAAAACCACCCAATCCCACAGTCTTTAGTTGAGTCTATTTACAAAAATTGGCAAGACTTTTTTAACTCAGAGCAAAAGCACGACTTTTTATTCTCTAAAGAAACTCAAGACGGTTATTTTCCGCCTTCAGTATCTGAAGTAGCGAAAGGCTTTACAATAAAAGACATTAAAGAGTACTTCCATGTGTACCCTAAAGGTCGCGTTCCTGAAGAGCTTGAAGCTGATGTACGTGAATACTACCGTTTAGCAAGTGAATTTGCTGGCACATTGTTAAGTTGGGTTCAGGCTGAATCTCCGGCTGATGTACGTGCTAAGTTTTCGATTGATTTAAAAGACATGATTGCCGATTCTGAGCAAACATTGTTACGTATCCTACATTATCCGCCTATGACGGGTGATGAAGAGCCAGGTGCTATTCGCGCAGCAGCCCATGGCGATATTAACTTATTGACTGTATTACCAGCTTCTAATGAGCCTGGTTTACAAGTTCAAAAAACAGATGGCGGTTGGTTAGACGTGCCATGTGATTTTGGCAGCTTAATTATTAATATCGGCGACATGTTACAAGAAGCGTCGGGCGGGTATTTCCCATCGACAATTCACCGTGTAATTAACCCAACGGGTAAAGCATCTACTAAATCGCGTATATCACTACCGTTATTTTTACACCCGCATCCAGATGTTGTGCTTTCAGAGCGCTACACGGCAGATAGCTACTTGCAAGAACGCCTGCGTGAGTTAGGTGTTAAGTAACTCTTATACTTAGAGTAATTAAGTATAAACAAAAAACGGCTTATGGCCGTTTTTTGCATTTTTAAGCAACTTGAGCACAGGTTTAATTTTATTAAGCTATGCTCAATTGCTCGCAACGTAAATAATGGCATGCATTCTTAGCTACTACAGGTATAATGCGCGCAACTGGCTAACGTAGCCTAATTTAAAAGAGAGTTTATATGAGTTTTGAAGGTTTAGGTTTATCACAGTCTTTGGTTAATGCGGTTTTAGAAAAGGGCTATGAAACGCCAACGCCGATTCAGGCTCAAGCAATTCCTGCAATTATTGAACGCCGTGATGTTATGGCAGCAGCGCAAACAGGTACAGGTAAAACAGCGGGTTTTACATTACCACTTATTGAGCGTTTGTCGTCTGGCCCTAAAGCTAAAAGTAACCACGTACGTGCACTTATTTTAACGCCTACACGTGAGCTTGCTTTGCAAGTAAGCGAAAACGTTGAAGAGTACGCTAAGCATTCGGATGTGAGCTCGTTTGTAGTTTACGGTGGCGTTAAAATTAACCCACAAATGCAGCGTCTTCGTAAAGGTGTTGATATTTTAGTCGCAACGCCGGGTCGTTTAATCGACTTACATAATCAAAATGCAGTTAAATTTGATAGCGTTGAAGTGCTTGTACTCGATGAAGCTGACCGCATGTTAGACATGGGCTTTATTCATGATATTAAACGCTTAATTGCTAAAATGCCTGCTAAACGTCAAAACTTGATGTTTTCGGCTACATTTTCTGACGAAATTCGTGCATTAGCAAAAGGGTTAATTAATGACCCTGTTGAAATTTCAGTTGCTGCAAAAAATACTACTGCAAAAAGTGTTACTCAGTGTGTTTATGCGGTAGATAAAACACGTAAAACAGCATTGCTAAGCCACTTGATTCGCACTAACGATTGGCAACAAGTATTAGTGTTTAGCCGCACAAAGCACGGTGCTAACCGCTTAGTTAAACAACTAGAGCGCGATGACATTGTAGGCGCGGCTATCCATGGTAATAAATCACAAGGCGCACGTGTTAAAGCACTTGATGGTTTTAAAAGTGGTGAAGTACGCGTACTAGTAGCAACAGACATTGTTGCACGTGGTTTAGACATTGTTGAATTACCGCATGTTGTTAACTACGACTTACCAAATGTATATGAAGATTACGTTCACCGTATTGGCCGTACAGGCCGTGCTGGTGCATCGGGTCATGCGATTTCGTTTGTAACAACAGAAGATGCTGTTGATTTATACGGTATTGAACGCTTTATTGGTGAGCTTATCCCACGTGCTGAAGAAGATGGTTTTGAGCCTATTAACCCAGTAGCTGAGCGCGCATTAGATGCTCGCCCACTGCCGACTAAAAAGCCTAAGAAAAAGCAGCCTTTTAATAAGCCTAAATCTGATAGCAGCAAGCCTAACAGTAAAAAGCCAAATAATGGTGGTAATGGTACCGGCCCACGCCGTGGTGGTTCTAAAAAGCCAGCAGCTAAAACAGATGATAGCGCACAAAACCCATGGGCAAAGCGTGAATCTGTTGGCGGTAATGGCCAGCGTCGTCGTCGCACAAATAACGATTAATCATTATTAAAGATTATATTGGCGTTTAATTAATTTAGAACTTGGTTAAAGGTTGATACAAAAAACGTGCTCCCTTCTTTTTAATAAATAGAAGCAGCGCGTTTTTTATTACCTGTAATATGTCATTAGCTGATTAAATAGTTAATACCCAAGCCTACAAATAAAGTAACACTTACGCTAAGTAATGTGCCGAGCATAACGTACTCGGTAAGTTTTTTATCTTTACTAGCACTTAAATCGCCAAACCTAAATACTGACTTTGCGGCAAGTAAAAAACCAAGCCCTGCAAATTGGTCAAGCAATATAAAGCTCAGCATAAGTACGCGCTCAAGCATGCCAATGCTTTGCCCTGCAAGCGGTAAGCTACCAGTACTTGAAAAGTTACTTGTTAAACGCTCTAACATCATTCTTATAAATACGGCGCTAGGACTCAAAATAATTAAATAACCGCATACCACCCACAGTACTTTGGGATCAGTGAGCATATTATTAATTGCTGCCATAAAACTACTGTTATCAGTTAGCCAAATACTGAGCGCAATAATAACGAGTATGTGCGCTATTTGATCTAGTAAAAAAGGGACCACGCCTTTATTAGAATACGATTTAGCTATATCAATAAAGTAATGGCTCAACATAATGCTCGCGGTGGCAATTAAAACACTGCTTAGTTGCTGCCACCCGAATGTGTATTCCCACACGGTAATAATGAGTGCACTCGTTACACAATGCACTAGTACATGAAAATAAAGCTTACTGGCTTTAAAGTGACGGGTGTTTCTGTCGTTTACCCAACTCATAGGTTGCCAGTAAAAATCAGCGAGTAAGTGGCCAATAATAAGCGCGACCAGTAAAAGTGAAAACGTCATTATTCACCTCCTTTAATTATATTTTTTATAACGTGTTGTGTGTGCTTAATAAAGCGCTCTATAAGTTGGTAGTGCGCTAAATTTAGTAGTTTCGTTACATTTTCGCGACTTGTTTTAAGCTCTTTAGCCAGTGCCGCGTGGCTGTTGTCTGGTGATGTTAAATAGACATACAGGGCATTTGCTTGTTTTTGCGTGATTTTAGTGAGTAATACGTCGGCAAAGGCTAAATTAAGATTTAAGCTTTCATCAAGCTGCTGCTCGTTAATACTAAAAACAAAGCGTTGATTACCTATTTTATCAAGGCCTTGCCCCGAAAGGGTAAAAGCAGAACCGGTTGCTGTTTTTATATCGCTGCGTGGGTTATCTATTTGCCCAAGTGCCAAGCTTTGCCGTAGCTCATAACCTGACGATTTAAGGTGTAAATATACAAGTATGGCATTTTTAAAAAGGAGCTCAGGATTATTAACTTGTAACTGAAAGGCATCGCCTCGGTATATATTCCAAAGTGTTTGCTCCCCCGAAATGTTTCGCAAACTTTGCCCTAGTTGATAAAGCATGGCATCGTATTGCTGCTTAGGGATTGTTTGCGATTTAATAATATCGCCGCTGATCACACCAATCATAAAAATCTCAAAATGGTTACTTTTTAATATGTAACCAATATTGGTTACATAAGGGTATGTAACTAATTTAGGTTACTTAAATATAAATTGCAAGGTACACTTATTTTATAACGTTACTTTTATTGCTATTAATCCTCACTAGGACACTAAATGACTTTACAAAACGAGCAGCAAAGCACGAAACCACGCGTAGGTATTTTTGTTGATGTGCAAAATATTTATTACACGTGCCGCGAGAGTTACGGAAAAAACTTTGACTACAATGCGTTTTGGCGGGTAATGCAGGCGCAATACAATATTGAATGTGCTTTTGCGTATGCTATTTATCGAGGAGATGAAAAGCAAAATCAGTTTCAAAATATTTTGCGTGCGATTGGTTTTGACGTAAAGCTAAAGCCATTTATTCAACGCCGTGATGGCAGTGCAAAAGGTGACTGGGATGTAGGTATAACAATAGACATGTTAGAGGAGGGTAAAAACCTTGATAAGGTTATTTTGCTCTCTGGCGATGGTGACTTTGCTTTGTTACTTGGGCATTTAAAAAATCAATATAATGTACCGTGCGATGTTTACGGTGCTGACCGGTTAACTGCAGAGGTATTAAAACAAAGCGCTGAGCAATTTCATTTAATTGATAATACCTTGCTCCTTTAACAGCAAAAAATAGTTAAAAAGGTGCAAGCTAAGTGCCTGCAACATGAGAGATTTTAATACAAAGCCGTAATAGATGAATTAAGCCTTATATAGGCTTTTTTATTACTTTAATCAATTGGGTTTGCTAAATGATTATGGTAATTTTAAAGCATAACGAGTTACCAAGGACTTACATGCTTCATTACAGCAACATGCCACTAGATAGAGGCTCAAATTTTCGTAAAGACCCATCGTGGCTTAAAGCGCAAATGTCGGCGCAAAGTAAATGGGTTTTAGTTAAAAATAATCAAACCCTATTTATTAAAGATACCCCTAAAGTAAGCTATTTAACGTATCAACAAGTGGCGCATTTAGATTTAACGAGTGCTATTTTTGTTGGTTTAAATAATGCTAAACATGGTGTGTTTGCATTGGATGCATCTGATCTGGATGAAAGCGTACTTACGCCTTTAATAGAGGGCGCTCAATTTTTTGATATTCGCCAATATGGGCCTCAAGTAACCATTAAATATGCCTCAATAGCCGCCCTTGCGAGAGGTTTATGTTATTGGCATGCCACGCACCGTTTTTGTGGGCGCTGCGGTAGTAAAAACCGTTCAGTGGAAGCAGGGCATTCTCGTGTATGTGAAAAAGAAAACTGTAAGCATCCTACATTCCCGCGTACCGATCCTGCGGTAATTATGGTCGTTACTAAAGTCTTTGCTGACGGAGTAGAACGCTGTTTATTAGGTCGTCAAGCTGCGTGGCCTATTGGTATGTATTCGTCGCTTGCTGGATTTGTAGACCCAGGGGAGACACTGGAACAAGCTGTTGCGCGTGAAGTTAAAGAAGAGGCAGGCATAGAGGTTGATAACGTACGTTATGTTGCATCTCAGCCATGGCCGTTCCCATCGTCAATTATGCTTGGTTTTTTTGCAGAGGCGACATCTGAGGAAATTAACGTAGATAAAGAAGAGCTAGACGATGCAAAATGGTTTAGTCGTGAAGACTTAGAGCAATTTGGTAATTGGCACGAAGAAGGCGAGCATTTAAAGCTGCCTAGAACCGATTCTATCTCTCGTTATTTAATTGAGCATTGGCGCACAAACCCTTAAGGATTAACAATGTCGAGTAAAAGTAATAAAAACACTCAGCTGGTATCATCAGGGCGAAAAAAAGCCTATACACATGGCGTAGTAAATCCCGTTGTACAGCGTGCATCTACCATTGTATTTGATACTGTAGCCGATTTAAAAGAAGCAGCTAAAACCCGTGGCGATAAAACGTTATTTTATGGGCGCCGAGGAACAACAACACACTTTGCGCTACAAGAAGCGATTACAGAACTTGAAGGCGGCGAAGGGTGTGCATTGTACCCTTGTGGCGCTGCGGCGATCAGCCAAGTATTTTTATCGTTTTTAAAAACCGGTGATCATATTTTAATGGTTGATAACGTGTACGAACCAACTCGCGATTTTTGCGATAAAATTTTAGTGGGGCTGGGCATTACAACAACCTATTACCCGCCAACCATTGGCGCAGGTATTAAAGATTACATTCAGCCAAATACTAAAGTGTTGTTTTTAGAATCTCCAGGTTCTATTACGATGGAAGTGCAAGATGTGCCCGCTATGGTAAAAGTAGCCAATGAGCATAGCGTAATGACCATACTTGATAATACCTACGGCAACGGTTTGCATTATCGTCCGCTAGAGCACGGTGTTGATATTAGTATTCAGGCTGCAACGAAGTATATTGTCGGCCATTCAGACGTGATGATGGGTGTGGCTGTTGCTAATAAAAAGTACTGGCCAACCTTGCGCGAAAACTCGTACTTACTAGGGCAATGTACCAGTGCCGATGATGCGTATTTAGCGCTTAGAGGCCTTCGTACAATGGGTGTGCGTTTAAATCAACATGAAAAAGCAGCAATAGAAGTAGCTAAATGGCTTGAGCAACATGAGCTTGTTGATCATATTCGACACCCTGCATTTGAAAGCTGCCCAGGGCATGAGTTCTTTAAACGTGACTTTGATGGTAGTAATGGGTTGTTTTCATTTGTTATGAAAACCGGCAATCAAAAAGCGATTGATGCATTTTTAGATAGCCTTGAGCATATTAAAATGGGCTTTTCGTGGGGTGGTTTTGAAAGCTTGGTAACGGCTAATTTAACCATGAAAGGGCTGCGCTCAAATACAGGTTGGGATTTAGGGCCGGTTATTCGTTTGCACATAGGCCTTGAAGATGTTGAAGATTTAATTAGTGATTTAAGCCAAGCACTTGAGGTTTATAAGCAGCATTTATAATTTATATCGCAATTTATGTTGTTACATTTAAATGTATTGTTACAAAGCTCACTATAGGTGAGCTTTTTTTTGCTGGTAATTCAAGGTGTTTACACTTAGTGTGGATAAATACACAGAAAATAAAAAGTCATTAAGGATAGTCAATGGCAACACCATTACCGATAAACGTAGGGCGATTAACGCAAATAGCGGGATTTGAGCTTGTACGTATGTTTTTAACTAAACGTGGACTTATTGCATTAGCTGCCTTTGCATTGGTGTGGCTAATAATACTGCGCTACCCAATAGGGCAGGCAGTAGGCATTGTAAGTGCGCCCGATTTTGAGCAAATAGCCCGTGATATATCAGGTTCTATTGGTTTAAGTAAATTATTGGATTGGCCTGAGGCCGAATTTGCTATGTACTGGTTAATAGCCCTGTATAGCTTTCCCGTTTTTGGTTTATTTATTTGTAGCGACCAAACGGTAGGCGATAGAGAGCGCGGCACACTAAGGTTTTTATCACTGCGCTCCACTCGCTTTGAAATACTGTTTGGTCGTTTTTTAGGACAATTAGCGGTATTAGCCTGCTTAGTGGGCATTACTCTTGTGGCTACGCTTGCTGTACTAGGGTTTAGAGATCCAAGTTTACTGGCTGGTGGTTTTGCCCGTGCGCTTTCTATATTTTTAATATTAGTGATTACTCTGTGTCCATTTGTAGCACTTATGACGTTAATAAATACCTTTGCTCGCTCATCGCGTTTATCTATTGTATTGGCAATTTTATATTTTGCAGCAGGCGGTATTGTAGTTGGTATATTGCAATGGCAAATACCCGCATTAGGCTTGCTTGATTATTTATTTCCGGGTGTGCAAATAGAGTTATTAGCGGGGCAAAATTTACCATTATTAATCGCTGTGGCTATTCCCCTTGTGCAAACAGCGGTGTTACTAAGCGTTGCTCAACGTATTTTTGCAAGGAGCTCACTATGAGACCATTAATTACAGCCAGCGGTTTGAGTAAATCGTATGGTGCAAAACTTGCGCTTAATAATGTGGACTTTGAGATTAATAAAGGTGCGCCAGTGGCGCTTGTTGGGCCAAATGGTGCGGGTAAAACCACCTTATTTAGTTTGTTGTGCGGCTATATAGCGCCAAGTAAAGGCAGCCTTGAAATATTAGGGCATAAGCCAGGGAGCGCTGCTTTATTTAATAAAGTAAGTGCATTACCACAAGATGCACAACTTGACCCTCGTTTTAATATAGACAAGCAACTCGCTTTTTATGCAAAACTGCAAGGTATGGGTGCTAAGCAAAGCCAAACTGAGGCGCTACGTGTACTTGACTTGGTTGGCTTAAAAGAAATTGCAAAGCAGCGTGCGGGGGACTTATCGCACGGCATGCGCAAGCGCGTTACGATAGCGCAAGCACTTATTGGCGCACCACAAATTGTAATGCTTGATGAAGCAACCGCAGGGCTTGATCCGATTCATGCCAGAGAAGTACGTGAGCTAGTATCTGAATTAAGTGAGCAGGCTACATTTATTTTAAGCTCTCACGATTTAACTGAGCTTGAGCGACTATGCTCACAGGTGCTTCATTTAGATAAAGGCGTACTAAGCGAGCATCAAACAAAAACAAATAATACCGATAAACACTTTTATACATTAATGCTAAGCGAAGCTTATCAAAATGTTGAGCAACAGCTTCAAGCAATTGCAGGGGTGAGCCGAGTGTATATGAGCCAGCATAAAGAATATGTTGTTGAATATCAACCAACGAGCGATCCACTTGATATTGCACTACTTAATTTTTGTCATCAACAACACTGGCAGTACAGGCAGTTAGTTAATGGTCACACATTAGAGAATCAAATATTTAAACAGGAGAAAGTATAATGGGTTTACTTAGCGGACTTATGGGTAATGCAAGCGAAGTTGACGATTCTGATTTAGAGAAAATCCTCGCCAATACATTAATTGACGGCGAGCAAGTAGAAAAAGCATATAAAGTAGTACGTGATATGTTTATTTTTACTAATAAGCGCTTAATCTTAATTGATAAGCAAGGTATGACCGGCTCTAAAATGGAAATGGTGAGTATTGCTTACTCTAAAATTACCAAGTTTAGTAAAGAAAGTGCAGGCCATTTTGACTTAGATGCCGAGCTAAAAATATGGGTTGGCTCAGATCCAACACCAATTAGTAAAGAGTTTAAGTCTGGCGATAATATTAACGATGTTTATCGTATTATTAGCCAACACGCGCTTTAAACTGCGGTACATGTTTTAAGTAGTTGTTGACTATATGTTGCAACTACTTTAATTTTACAGTTTACAACACTTCCTTACAATTAACTTAATAAATACAACTGGTTAGTTAAGTTTTCATTCAGTTTCCTAACGTTAGCATGTGCCTCGACTTTAGCAATACAGCTAGAGCATAAAAAGCAATGTACATAGGGAAGTCTTACAATGAAAAAATTAGCAGTTATTATTTCGAGCATTTTATTATCTAGCACTGCGGCTGCTGCAGACAGCTACAATTCAATTAGTAACCTAAGCTATAAAAATAGCGATAACAACGACACCGTTGCTGTAGATTCTATTTACTACTTATCTCCTAAAAAAACTTTAGGTCCGTACGATCAGTTTGAATACATCAATAAACAAACTAACGTATATGGTGGCTACGCAGATGACGACTTTGGCGATTTAACATCAGTTGGTGGTGAATACTTCATTAATGAATTTGTTGTTGGCGCATCTTACGAAAACCTAGACCCTGATTCAGGTTCTAACAGTGAGCTTTATAAACTGACGGGTGGTTACTTTTTCAACCCTGATTTACTTGCAAAAGTAACACTAGTTGAAAACAAAGACGGCGATGATTACGCATTATTTGATTTAGCTTACAACTACATGCTAAACAGCACTGATTATGTAGGTGTTACACTTACATCAGACGACGATTTTGATTACCGTGCAGTAGCTGCTAAATACTTTATTGATTTACAGCAAGGTAACTACCTTACTTTTGAAGGTAAATACGAAAGCATTGATGATGCCCAAAACCAATGGGTAGCAGAAACTAACTACTACTTCTCAAAAGCAACATCTGTATTTGCTAACTACAATAAGCAAGATACTTATAGCTTTGGTGCTCAACACTTTATCAATAAAAATATTGGTGTAAAGGTGGGTTACGAAAACAACGCTGATGATTCTGACAACGATGCGTACTTTGCTAACATGCGTTTTCAGTTTTAATTAAGTCCCGTACTTAGTTAATACAAAAGTAATATTAAAAAGCTCGCTAAATTTAGCGGGCTTTGTCGTTTTTAAACGTTTGAGCTTTCAACTATAAACTTTTACCAGCCATAATTACGGCCTTTATTATGCTCATCTAAATAACTCCTTTAAGTTATAAATAGAGTGCCATGAATGGCTAAATTGTTATTAAAGCTATTAAGTGCAGTCGATGATAATAGCTATAAAATAGTAAGTATTGGAGTTGTTTTTGCTAGTAAACAATGGTTATTGGAAAAAACAGATAAAAATATGCACTGACACAAACCTATTTTTCATTATAAATACAGAAATAATGAATTAAACAGAGTAATTTTTTTGAGAAATTAAAAAAATTTAGTGAGAGGAAATTATATTGATGAGGTTTATCGAATAATTAAGTTGTGTTCAATTTAGCGACAGTTTGTACCGTATTTGTTATTTTTTAAATTTAAATGATGACATGATATTGTCTTGTAGATTTGATGGATACTTTGTATTTACATTTACGTATAAATTATTACAATTACATTGATTTTAATTTGACCTTTTATTCAGTTTTTGTTCATTTTTTTAGCGTTAGGATGCGCCCCGACTTTGGCTAGACAGCTGAGGCATAAAAAGTAATATTTATAGGGAATTTAAAATGAAAAAATTAGCCGTTATCATTTCGAGCATTTTATTATCAAGTGCTGCAACCACTGCAATAGCCGCAGATACTTACCAATCAATCAGCCATGTAGGATATGTGGACGTAGATGGTGATGACACATTAAGTGTTGACTCAACATATTATTTTTCTCCAAAAGCGACTTTAGGTCCTTACGATCAATTTGAATACATCAATAAGCAAACAAATGTTTATGGTGCATACAGTGATAATGATTTTGGAGATGTTACTAGCGTTGGCGGTGAGTATTTTGTAGAAGATTTTGTATTAGGTGCACAGTACAATAATTTCGATAGTGATTTTGGCTCAAGCACGGATGTAATTGAACTTTCAGCGGGTTACTTCTTTAATCCAAACCTTGTATTAAAAGCAACGTTTGTTGATGTAGAAGATGCTGAAAATCAGTTTGTGTTTGACTTAGCATATAACCATCAGTTAAACAGCACTGATTATATCGGCTTCACAGTAACATCAGATGATGAGTTTGATTACCGTGCAGTAGCAGCTAAGTACTTTGTTGATTTACAGCAAGGTAACTACTTGACTGTTGAAGGTAAATTTGAAGATGTTGATGGCGGTTCAAGTAACTGGGAATTAGCATCTAACTACTATTTCAGCAAAGCAACATCGGTGTTTGTTACAGTTAATAAAAATGATGACTACACTCTTGGTGGCCAACACTTTTTCAACAACAATGTTGGTTTAAAAGCAGGTTACGGCAATAACTGGGATGATTCTGATTATGATGCTTACTTTGCAAATGTAAGCTTACAGTTCTAATTTAACAGAAAATTAGAATATGAATAAAAAGCCCGCTCATTTGAGCGGGCTTTTTGTTCAGCGCTATTTACCAGCCGCAGTTGCGGCCTTCGTTTTGTTTATCTAAATAAGTTTGTAATGGTGCAAAGTAATCGAGCATTGCTGTTGCATCCATTTGCGGCTTACCTGTTACAGTTTCAAGCGCCTCTTGCCAAGGGCGAGACGAACCCATTTCAAGCATAGCGTTTAGCTTATCCCCTGCTTCTTTTGAGTTATAAATAGAGCAGCGATGAATGGCCTTATCGTTACCGGCAATTTCACATAAGCTGCGATGAAACTCAAATTGTAAAATATGCGCTAAAAAGTAACGAGTATAAGGCGTGTTACCCGGGACGTGGTACTTAGCACCCGGATCAAAGTCATTTTCGCTACGTGCGATAGGAGCTTGCACTCCTTGGTATTTTTCACGTAGTTCCCACCATGCTTTATTGTAATTTTCTGGTGCTACTTCCCCTGAAAATACCTGCCAGCGCCACTGATCAACCATTAAGCTAAACGGCACAAAGGCGACTTTATCAAGTGCCATTTTCATTAATAAACCAATATCTTTAGATTCATCAGGTACTTGTTCAAGTAAGCCGATTTCTTTTAAGTAACCCGGTGTAACCGATAAGGCAATGGTGTCTCCAATGGCTTCATGAAAACCATCGTTTGCACTTTCTTGATAAAATAAAGGCTGCTTGTTGTATGCGCGTTGATAAAAGTTATGACCTAATTCATGGTGAATAACTGAAAACTCTTCGCCTGTGCGCTGAATACACATTTTAATGCGTAAATCGTCTTTGCTATCGATATTCCATGCTGATGCATGACACTGCACATCTCTGTCTTTTGGTTTTACAAACAGTGAACGCTCGTAAAATGTCTCTGGTAGTGCGTCAAAACCCATTGAGGTGAAAAAGTTTTCAGCCCCTTTTACCATTTTAAGTTCGTCGTAATTATTTTGAGCTAATAACTCGGTTACGTCGTAACCCGGATCGGCGTTTTCTGGTGCAACTACATCGTAAATATTACCCCATGCTTGCGCCCACATATTACCAAGTAAGTGCGCTGGTATTGGCTGATCTTGAGGTACTTTATCGGTGCCGTACTTTTCACCTAACTTTGCGCGAACATGGCAGTGTAGCGAGTTATACAGTGGTTTAACTTGGCCCCAAATACGATCAAGCTCGGTGCTGAAGTCATCAGCAGGCATATCGTATTTACTGCGCCACATAGCGCCCGTATCGGCATAACCAAGCTCCTTTGCACCTTCGTTGGTCAGTACTACTTGTTGCTCGTAAAGTGAGCGCATTGGTTTTGATATTTGACGCCAGCCTTGCCATAAATCAAGTAGTTCGTTGTAATCTCGGCTGGTGGCCATTTTTGAAGTCATGTCGCCAAGGCTTAAACAGGTGCCGTCTTCTTTACAGTATTTACCTTTACCGTATAGCCCGCCAAGCTTTGCGACAATTTGTGAAAGTTGCGCTGTTTTATCAGCGTCTTGTGGGGCAGGAAGTGTAAGTGCTAGTTTTAGTTTATCAAGCTTACGGCGAGCATCGTAATCAAGCTCTAGTTCGTCGTATTTTGCAGCTTCATTTGCTAAACGCACGACTGTTTCGGTCATTTTACGGTTAACTTCAGCCGATAGAGCCGACGTATCATGAGTAATAAAGTTTGCGTAAATCCACTCTGCACGGCTCGATTCTAAATAAAGTGCACTTAGTTCTTTTTCTGTGTTTGTTATAAATGTTTTTGCATCTTTAGCTGTTACAGCTTTTTTAGTGTGTGCTGAATCGGTAGTGTCTATAGTTACTTGCGCATCGCAGGCCGTTAAAGCAAGAGTACTTGCTACCATTAAGGCGCTCATACTTAGTTTAAATCGAAAGGGGGTCATGCTATTCCTTTAATTTATTGTTATTAAAACGTTGATAATAGCAGTGATGTTTAAAACAATAAAATGAATGCGTTAAGGCTCACGACTCGTCGTGCAATGATTGTATTTAAATTAAGATGGGTCATAATTAAGTTACTATTTTCATTCAATGTGTAAGGAATGTGCGCATGTTAATATTTATAATATTGCTGGTCGTGGTGGTGGTTATTTTTGCGGTTAAAGATATTCGCCTAAACTTGATTAGTCGTCCTACGTTTAAAATGTTCAAAAAGGTGCTTCCGCCATTATCGCAAACAGAGCGAGAGGCGATGGAAGCAGGTGATGTTTGGTGGGATGGTGAGTTATTTAGTGGTAACCCAGACTGGCAAAAACTGCACCGCTTTCCTAAACCAGAGCTTAGCGATAAAGAAAACGCATTTATGGCTAACCAAGTAGAAACCTTATTGGCGATGCTTGATGATTATCAAATTGTACAAAAAGACAAAGACTTACCAAAAGAAGTGTGGGATTACCTAAAAACAGAAGGTTTTTTTGCGCTGATCATTCCTGAAAAATTTGGCGGTCGTGAGTTCTCGGCAATTGCTAATTCAACGATAGTATCAAAAATTTCGACTAAAAGCTTAACAGCCGCAGTCACTGTTATGGTGCCTAATAGCTTAGGTCCGGGCGAGTTACTTCTTCACTATGGTACTAAAGAGCAGCAAGATCGTTGGCTGCCAAGTTTAGCTAATGGTACAGATGTTCCTTGTTTTGCATTAACGGGACCTGAGGCGGGCTCTGATGCTGGCAGTATTCCTGATTCAGGCGTGGTGTGTATGGGTGAGCATAATGGCGAGAAAGTAATGGGCCTGCGTTTAAATTGGTCAAAGCGTTACATTACACTTGCACCCGTGGCTACTGTACTCGGCTTAGCATTTAAAATGTATGACCCTGATGCTTTATTAGGTGATAAGAAAGAGCTAGGCATTACATGTGCTCTAATACCAACCGATCATCCGGGTGTCGAAACGGGTGAGCGTCATTATCCGCTTAATATGGCCTTCATGAATGGTACCACTTACGGTAAAGATGTATTTATACCACTGGACTGGATCATTGGTGGTCAAGAGTGTGCAGGGCGTGGCTGGAGAATGCTTGTTGAGTGTTTAAGTGCAGGGCGTGGTATATCACTACCAGCATTGAGTGCAGCAACTGGACATTTAGCTTCAAAAATGACATCGGCATATGCCATGGTACGCCAGCAGTTTGGTGTATCTATAGGGCAATTTGAAGGCGTGCAAGAGGCACTTGCGCGTATTGGTGGTTTAACTTACACACTTGAGTCATGCAGATTAATGACCGCAGGTGCGATTGATTTAAAATTAAGCCCGTCGGTTGTAACAGCGATTGCTAAATACCATATGACTGAAATGGGTCGTACGGTAATGAATGATGCAATGGATATTCATTCAGGTAAAGGAATTCAAGTAGGGCCTAATAACTATTTGGCGCATGGCTATATGGGTATTCCAGTATCAATTACGGTTGAAGGCGCGAATATTTTAACGCGTAACTTAATGATATTTGGCCAAGGTGCAACACGCTGTCATCCATTTGTTTTAAAAGAAATGGAAGCCGCTGCAATGGAAGATGACGACGCAGCACTTGAACAATTTGATGGTTTATTAATGAACCATATAATATTTGCAGCAAGTAATGCAGGTATGGCATTTGTGCATGGCTTAACACGTAGTTATTTTGCTAAAGCGCCTGTAGGTGGTGAAACGGCTGTTTATTATAAGCAACTGAGCAGAATGAGCCGAGGCTTAGCTATTTGCACAGACGTGGCTATGTTAATGCTTGGCGGTGAGCTTAAACGAAAAGAAATGATATCGGCACGTTTGGGTGATGTATTAAGTCATTTGTACTTAGCATCAACTGTTTTAAAACGTTATGAAGACGAAGGGCGCCAACAAGCTGATTTACCATTTGTAAAATATGCTATTGAGAACTCATTATTTGAAATTGGCCAAGCGTTTAATGGCTTCTTTAAAAACTTTTCAAATCCGGTTGTTAATTTTACCCTTAAACGTATCGTATTCCCGCTTGGAAATCATTACCACAGACCAAGTGATGAAATTGCACAAAGTATTTGTGAGCGTATGACTCAACCGGGTGTATTTAGAAACCGCTTAACGCATTTATGTTATGTAGATGAAAATGCAGGTACAGGGGTCATGGAAAGCGCATTTTTAGCTATGCATGATATGCAAGCGCAGTTTAAAGATCTAAAACAATGGCAGCGTAAGGGCAGTGTGCCTGCAACGCTTGATATTGAAGGTGCTATAAATTATGCGCTTGAAAATAAGTTGTTAGAGCAAACGGATGCTGATGCAATGCATCACGCTAATAAGTTACGAAAGAAAGCCATTGCAGTTGATAATTTTCAACCAGGGGAGCTGTAGCGCAGTATTTTAAATACTAACTAAAGCGAAAAAGGCCTTACAAATGTAAGGCCTTTTTATGTTTAATTCATTTATTTTAACGAGCGTAAGGGTCGGCAACTATTTTATCTATGTACCATTTGCCTTTTTTACGAAGCATTTTTACACTGCGCATTTCGTCAATTTTATCACCATTTAAATAGCCGGTAAAAATAAGGTTTATTTTGGCGTTATCACCGTATTGTTCACGGATGCTCATATTGGTCATATCAACTTCAATGGTTACTTCATCGTATTGCATATTTACTAAGTTACGGGAAAACTGTTTTGCAGTGCCGTAGGATTTCATTATGCGCGTAAGATTGGGTGTTGCCATGGTGCTGGCTTTTTGAAGGTCTTGCTGGTTATAAAGCGCATCAAAATAAGCGGTTGCTGTATCGCCAGGAGTGTCGCCAAGTGTTTTGGTATCGTCTCCACAGGCTGATAAAAATAAACAGATAACCAAACTTAATAAACTCGTGATTTTTTTCATATTAGTTATTATTAATTAGTTTTTTAAAGTGTGTGGTTTATCTAGGAAGATGTAAAGGTATGGGGGGCAATAAATAGAAAATTGGATAATAAATAATAAAAAAGGATGCCTAAAGCATCCTTTTAAAAATCTTAAAATTACTTATTGTACTAGCTCTTGCTCACTAAATTCTTCATCAAACATTGGGCTTGATAAGTAACGCTCAGTTGCACTAGGTAGGATAACAACAATATTTTTATCTGCGTTTTCAGGTTTTTCAGCAATTCGCTTAGCTGCAACAACCGCAGCACCTGACGAAATACCGACTAAAATACCTTCTTTTTTCATTAACTGATGCGCCATTGCAATTGCGTCTTCGTTAGATACAAGCTCGGCACCATCAATTAAGTCCATATCTAAGTTGCCAGGGATAAAGCCTGCACCAATACCTTGGATTTTATGAGGGCCAGGTTTAATTTCTTCACCGGCAAGCGTTTGGCTAATAACAGGAGAGTTAGTTGGCTCAACAGCAATAGACTTAACGTTTAAACCTTTTTCTGTTTTAAGGTAGCGGCTAACACCTGTAATAGTACCACCAGTACCTACACCTGCTACAAAAAAGTCTACTTTGCCGTCAAGTGCATCGTAAATTTCTGGGCCTGTTGTTTCAAAGTGAATTTTAGGATTTGCAGGGTTTTCGAATTGTTGTAATAAAATATACTTATCAGGTGCTGTTGCTTGAATTTCTTTTGCTTTTTCAATTGCGCCATTCATACCTTTAGCACCGTCGGTAAGTACTAGATTTGCACCTAATGCTTTTAATAGCTTGCGACGTTCTAGGCTCATGGTGTTTGGCATAGTAAGCGTTAACTTGTAACCACGTGCAGCTGCAACAAATGCAAGTGCAATACCAGTGTTACCTGATGTTGGCTCTATAAGTTCTTTACCTTCAACAAGCTGACCTGACTTTTCAGCTTCCCAAATCATTGATGCACCAATACGGCATTTGATACTAAAGCTTGGATTACGAGATTCAACTTTAGCGTATACATTCCCACCCGTAACACGGTTAAGTTTTACTAGCGGCGTATTACCAATAGTTAGTGAGTTATCTTCAAAAATAGTAGACATAATGTTCCTTTGGATACAATCTGATCAACGTGCTAATAGCCTTTGCTACTAACTATACATACACACTTTACTGTGAGTTTAAAAAAACTAAAGTAAAGTTTGGCTATAACATATATTTATTGGGCTTATAACCAGTCGAAATAAAAATCAATTATTAACGGTGCTTTAGTTATTGTAGGTGCGGGCTTAATTTGAGATTTAAAGAGTAAAAACTCGTTTAGTCAAAAAATGTTCAAAAGAGCTCTAGATTAAGCTGTATTTGTTCGTTATTTGCGCACATGAATGTAACTTGAATAGTTTTATCACACAATGCGTCTAAAACATGATAAAAACACGTATCTAAATTCAATTAAGCAATCACAATGAAGTTAATCTTAAAATTAATTGCCGGTATTGTGGCCGGTATCTTAGTCGGACTATATGTACCTATAACTGGTGTTGAACTTTTATTTACAGTAAAAGAGCTGATTGGTCAAATTATCTCCTTTACCATCCCTCTTATCATTTTATTTTTTATTGCATCGGGTATTGCTGGCCTACCAAAAGGGTCTGGTCACTTACTTGGTAAAACAGTAGGGTTTGCTTACAGCTCTACCATTATTGCAGGTACGCTTGCATTTTTATTAGTAAGTGCTGTTATACCTTTTTTAAGTGGTGGCATTACATTTGAAGCAGAAGTTGCTACTGAAATAGGTAGTTTTATTGATTTAGAAATTCCACCTCTGATGGGTGTAATGACCGCATTAGTGACTGCTTTTGTATTTGGTATAGGCATGAGCCAACTAGAACTTGATACGCTTAAAAAGGTGTCTGATCAGGGTCGTGATGTAGTGGACGGGTTATTATCGAAAGTAATTATTCCAGCTTTACCATTTTACATTGCTGGCGTATTTGCCGAAATGACGGTGGCAGGCACTGTGGTAGATACGTTGCAAACATTTGGTGTAGTACTAATTGCAGCGCTTGTTATGCATTGGTTATGGTTAAGCGTTTTATATATAGCGACAGGTATATTGTTAAAACGTAATCCAATCGAATTAGTTAAAAATATGCTACCAGCTTACTTTACAGCGTTAGGTACTATGTCAAGTGCAGCAACGATTCCAGTATCGCTTCAATCAAGTAAAGCAAATAACGTTAAAGAAGATGTAGCTAACTTTACAGTGCCACTTTGCGCGACTATTCACTTATCTGGCTCAACTATCACTATAGTAACCTGTGCAATGGCTGTTATGTTTTTATCGCCAAGCATGGAAGTTCCTTCATTAATGGGTATGCTACCGTTTATTATGATGTTAGGTGTAGTAATGATCGCAGCACCGGGTGCTCCAGGTGGTGCAGTCATGTCGGCGCTTGGTTTATTAACAAGTATGCTTGGGTTTAATGAAGGTGCTGTTGCATTAATGATTGCACTTTATTTAGCACAAGATAGCTTTGGTACTGCGTGTAATGTAACGGGTGATGGTATCATTGCGTTATGGGTTGACAGATTTAGCGAAAAATCGTCATCTTAAACTATTAGAGCGAGGCAATAATATTAATTATTGTTTCGCTTTATGTATGTTACTGTGGCAAATTAATTTAATTAAATTGCATGTTGTTAGGTAAGTGAGGATGTTCCATTGATTAATGTACTTTTAGTTGATGACCATGAACTTGTACGAACAGGAATCAAGCGTATTCTTGATGACGTACGAGGGTTTAAAGTAATTGGCGAAGCTAAAACTGGCGAAGAGGCTGTACAGTTTTGTCGTCAGCATGCGCCAAACATAGTATTAATGGATATGAATATGCCAGGCATGGGCGGATTAGAAGCGACTAAAAAGATTTGTCGTTACTGCCCAGATGTAAAAATTATTGTGCTTACTGTTAATTGTGAAGACCCGTTTCCGAGCAAGGTAATGCAAATTGGTGCACATGGCTTTTTAACTAAAGGTGCAGGCTCTGACGAAATGGTTCGTGCCATTCGTTGTGTTCATGCTGGTCAGCGTTACATTGCACCTGAAATTGCACAGCAGATAGCGCTTGCACAAGTGACAGGCCGCACAGATGAAAACCCTTTTCAGAGTTTATCTGAGCGCGAACTGCAAATTATGCTTATGATCACCAAAGGTGAAAAAGCACAAAATATAGCTGAACGCTTAAATCTAAGCTCTAAAACAGTAAATAGCTATCGTTACCGTATGTTTGAAAAGTTAAATGTAGGTGGTGATGTTGAGCTTACCCATTTAGCTATTCGTCATAAAATGATTGATATAGACGTTTCGTACTAACTATAATTTATGTCTGAATTCGATCACGTACATTTTCTCAAAACGCTATCAAGTGAGCCGGGCGTATACCGCATGCTTGATAGTGACAACCAAGTTATTTATGTTGGTAAAGCAAAGCATCTAAAAAAGCGTGTGAGCAGTTACTTTAGAAGTAACATTACCGATAGCAAAACACGCGTTTTAGTGAGTAATATTTGTAACATTGAAGTCACCCTCACCAATACTGAAACCGAAGCGCTGCTGCTTGAAAATAATCTAATAAAAAAATATCAGCCTCGGTACAACATATTATTACGCGACGATAAGTCGTACCCCTATATTTTACTAACTAGCCATAAACACCCTCGTTTAGCATTTCATCGTGGCAGTCGTAAAATTAAAGGTGAGTACTTTGGGCCTTTCCCAAGCGCAGGAGCGGTATCTGAAAGCTTGCGCTTAATGCAAAAAATATTTCCTGTTCGTCAATGTGAAGATGCTTATTACCGCGCAAGAAGTCGCCCGTGTCTGCAATATCAACTTAAACGTTGCTCAGCTCCATGTGTAAATAAAGTAACTGATGATGATTACAGTGAGCAAGTTGACTATGTTCGTAAATTTTTAACGGGTAAATCTCACGAAGTTATTGCTGATTTAATAAAAAAAATGGAAGCAGCCAGCCTGCAATTAAACTTTGAATTAGCGGCAAAAGTTCGCGACCAAATAATGCTACTTCGTAAAATGCAGGAGCAACAGTCTATTTCTGGTAACTTTGCAGAAATGGATGTTGTCGGTTTTGCGCATTTAAACGGGTTAAACGGCATTCATTTATTAATGATCCGCGATCATAAAGTACTGGGTAGTAAAACCTATTTTCCAAAAGTACCTAAAGATTCGAGTGAGCAAGAAATATTGACTTCATTTTTAGGACAGTACTATTTAGCGCCAGGAGCAACAGGGCGTATTGCAAAAGAAATCATATTACCGTTTGAAATAGAAGAGAGCGGGGCACTCGGCGAAGCGCTTACACAAATAAGTGAGCGCAAAGTAATCCTTAAAGTGGTTACTCGTGGTGAGCGTGCGCAATACTTACAACTGGCCAATAAAAATGCATTAAACAGTATTGCGGTTAAACAAAGTACCCAAGACTCTATTAATAAACGTTATGCACAATTAAAAGCAACACTGCGACTTGACGATATTACCCGAATGGAGTGTTTTGATATAAGCCACACCATGGGGGAGAACACCGTTGCAAGTTGTGTTGTATTTGACTCACAAGGCCCAAATACAAAAGAATATAGGCGCTACAACGTAACAGGTATTACAGGTGGCGATGATTATGCTGCAATGGAATTTGCACTTAATAAACGCTATAACAAGTTAGTAGACGAAGACAAAATTCCAGACGTTATCTTTATTGATGGCGGTAAGGGGCAGTTAGGACGCGCTGAACAGTACTTCTCTAATTGGCCGCACACTAAAATGCCTTTATTAGTCGGTGTTGCAAAAGGAACGAGTCGTAAACCCGGTCTTGAAACACTATTGATTGACGGTGGACGCAAAACCATTCCGATGGATTCAGATGCGCCTGCGCTTCATTTGATTCAGCATATACGTGATGAGTCTCACCGTTTTGCTATTGCAGGGCATCGTAATAAACGACAAAAACAACGTACACAATCACTACTAGAAGAAATAAATGGAGTAGGTTCTAAGCGTCGCCAAACATTATTAAAATATTTAGGGGGCATGCAGGGTGTAAAAGCTGCTAATATAGAACAGTTAAAGAAAGTTCCTGGGATCAGCCCTGACATGGCTGAGAAGATATTTAACCATTTGCATGACAAGGGCTAGCCCTACATGCGAATATAGCAAAAAGACATATCCAAGTAGTTATGTGGAATATTCCAAACACACTCACAACATTTAGACTTTTTCTTATCCCCGTTTTTTTGGTGATATTTTATTTGCCTTATAGCTGGGCTTTTTTTGCTGCCGCCTTTATTTTTTGGCTTGCATCGATCACCGATATATTAGACGGTTATTTGGCAAGAAAGCTTGAGCAATCAACTCCTTTTGGTGCTTTTTTAGATCCTGTTGCTGACAAAGTAATGGTATGTGCTGCACTTGTAGCGTTATCTGATCAGTACCAGTCAATGTATATGACAATACCTGCTCTTATTATAATAAGCCGTGAAATTATTATATCTGCACTTCGTGAATGGATGGCAGAGCAGGGTAAGCGTGGTAATGTAGCTGTATCAAATATGGGTAAAATAAAGACGGCTGCACAAATGTTAGCCATTATCGGTTTGATTTGGCAATATGATACGTGGATGAACTATTTAAGTTTTGGACTACTGTACATTGCGACCTTTTTAACCTTGAGTTCTATGATGCAATATTTACGTGCAGCATGGGGCGAATTGACTAAAAATTAACTCTAAATGTATAATAACGCACCGTTTTAGATAAAAAACAAGCAAACAGTTCAAAACTAGCATTTTTTGTATTGACGCGTTTAATAATCTCTGTAGAATGCGTCCGTGTTGAGAGGGCATAGCCCCCGAGATAAACAAAACGGTAATTAATCAGTTACCTGAATGTTCACATAAATCATCATGTGCTAATTCAAATAACTGATAAATAAAATGCGGTACTAGCTCAGTTGGTAGAGCGCGACCTTGCCAAGGTCGAGGTCACGAGTTCGAGCCTCGTGTACCGCTCCAAATTATTGGGATACATTTAGGCGGAATGGCAGAGTGGCCATGCACCGGATTGCAAATCCGTTTACCTCGGTTCGACTCCGGGTTCCGCCTCCATATAATTTACTCCACACGCTTTAATTAGCAAACTCGATGCCCGAGTGGTGGAATTGGTAGACACAAGGGATTTAAAATCCCTCGACTAACAAGTCGTGCCGGTTCAAGTCCGGCCTCGGGCACCACTTTGTGGTTTAATTACATTACCAAGTGTAATTTGTAAAATGGTTAATTTAGAATTAATATGATGCGGTACTAGCTCAGTTGGTAGAGCGCGACCTTGCCAAGGTCGAGGTCACGAGTTCGAGCCTCGTGTACCGCTCCA
>NZ_JADYWS010000038.1:0-30446 GCF_015864715.1 Pseudoalteromonas sp. NZS71
ACTTGGATTTGAAACGCCTGCAAAATTGATGCAGGATCACTTGGCGGCTAAAGCCGCCTAAACGTTATGCACTTCAGATTTGAATCCGCGGGCTATTAAAGCTTTATTAGCTGTGATTTTTCAGCTAGCAATTTACCAACTAATGATTAAAAAACTTATGTTTTAGCTCTGATGAAATGACTAACACTCCAAAATAGGTGGCTAAAATGTGAGTCTAAGTGCGACGGAGTAAAATGCTAAGAGCTTTACTTTTAGTCCTTGTAGATTATGTATGGATAATTTACCAACTTAGTGATTCTTTACTCGCTTTAAGATTTTCTTGATACATCATAAAAATATTTGTATAGCTACACATATCAAGACCACTACTACAATAATCTTTAATTACACGATCCATTATTTCTCTATTATTTACTTGAGATGCATTTTTAAAGGCTTTTAAGTTTTCACTTTCCATCATTCTCAGCATCATTGGTTGGCACATATCTAACCCACTGTCACAATAATCATATTTAACACGAGTTTTGATAATCTCAATAACTCTATTTTGCTGAGCTTTAGAATTATCAAAGTCCATCGGATGTATAAAATCAGCCAAGAGATTAAAAGAAATGAACAAAAAAAATAAAGATAATAACTTTGGCACCGTAATCTCCATATTATAAAAATAACCTAACGCTACATTAATAATGACTAGCATTTAGGTTGTAATGCGGCGTAAAGAAAGAGCTTATAAAATATTTTCATTTCATTTAAATGCATTATTAGTAATGCTATTTCATTTTTATAACAAAATCCAAAAAACGTCCCAGTTCAGTTTCCTCCATAAAACCATCCTCATCTTGGTACCAATGAAATTCACTATTATTAAAAATCCAGCCTATTTCATCTGCAAGTTGCACTTTATAAGGTTCTAAATTGACATCAAAGACAGATTTAATTTGGGTGCAAATTGAAGATTCATGATCAATCTGCATTAGAAAAGCTTTTATATCCACATCTAAGAGCAAATCAAGATTCTGTAGAGCTAAAAATAATAACTTTCTTGGAATCGCTGACTCAAAATCGAAGTCGAAAAGAAAAGTATTTTTCTCTTCGACTGTATTATGTTTTATGAGCCTTTCAAAACTTCCCTTTTCATTTCCATCTTTGTCACCTTGCATATAGCAGGTGTAACCATCCTCTACATACTTATCTAGACGCATCTGAATCCGCCTAGGATGTGCGTTACCATTTCCACCATAAACTTCAGTACGAAGATCTGTAAACCAGCTATTGTGTGATTCTCGCAATTTATCTATAAAAGCTTTTTCTGACTGTCCTTCAACCAAGAGTATTGGCTTACGACTATATAGGTTTGGTATATAAGATAAATCTTGTGCCGCATATGTCAGCTTTTCTCTCAAGTGAACTATATTGCCGAGAAAAGCTTTACCATATGTACCTAAATTTTTAAGCCACTCATCATCTATAGTCCAACCGATTTGCTGCTCTGATATCATGGCGTATTCTGAAAGATAAAATGTAGCTGATAACAACCTCTCTTGGACATGATTTTCGGCTTCGAGATACTCATCAAATGTAAGTGCTACGAAATTTTTTATAAACTCAGATTTAACACCACATTGTATTTCTAATTTCTTCCACTCCCATTTATGATGAGGTATGGCAAATTTACAGGTATTTCCCCTTGGACAATGGTGACATTCCACGTAGCTAACCCAGTATTCGATTAAGTGTTCACTAAGAGATTGCTCATTAAAGTCTCCATCGATAACTCCATTTTTATCACCGTATATATCCCTAAAAGGTACAGATTCGAAATGTACAATTGCCATGAATTACCTTGCGTTACTAACAGATTATTCAAAACCATTTTGTTTTTTATAACAAACCAAAACGACTTATATTACATGTTTCTATATTTACACCAGAGAACTTTAATGTAAACAATAAATTAAATAAGCTATTTATTAGAGTCTGTTTTGTACGTGAAAATAGTGCAGAGTAATTTTACGTGCTACTTAGGGTATAACTGAGCTAATCAGTTGATTTAAATAACGTCGAGATTTAATTGATATTTTGGAGAAAGTTAGGATTAAAGCGATTGGGGACTTAATAAAAAGGTGATGTAAGTTAACAGCACCTATTTGAGTATTTACTTAGTTATGTAGTTTAGCTAAGTGGTATAAAACCGCTTAACCAATTGATTTATATACGTCAATACTACTATTGGTTAAAAGCCCAGTAACTTGCGTACCAAACGCTTTAAAGTGTGGCTCGTTTTTATGCGCTTCAAAGTGTTCGTCAGACGCCCACTGTTCACTAACTACATAGTCTGTATGTTCATCATCACTTTTTACCGATAATTCATAACGTAAGCACCCTACTTCTTGGCGCGATGACTTTTGTAAGTTTTCAAGTGCTGTAAGCATTACATCTGCATCAATATTTTTGCACGACAGTGCAGCTATAACCGTTAACATGTGTATTCCTTTTTAAAAGTTAAGGTGTAGATAATCTACACCTTAAAATATTTGGTTAAACTTTGCGTTTGAGGTAAGTTTACTGATCCCACTGCGGCGCAAATTCTGGTGTTGCTTGGCGGTCGCCGCAATCAAGACCATCAATGCGGGCTATGTCTTCATCATCTAATTTAACGTGGTCGTTAAAGTTATCTTCTAAGTTTTTACGCTTAGTTGATGATGGAATTGTCGTCATACCGCTGGCGTTAACCCATGCTAAAACAACTTGTGCTGGACTTGCATCGTGCTTTTTAGCAATGTCGATAATGGTTTGATCTTTAAGTACTTTGCCTACTACAAATGGCATGTATGCTGTTACATGAATGTCGTGCTGAGCACAAAATGCGCGTAATTTAGTATTAGTTAAATATGGGTGCACCTCAACCTGATTGGTAAATATTTCACGCGAGTCGAGTGTTTGCATTGCTTCATTTAAGTTTTCAATGGTGAAGTTTGATACACCAATGTGCTTAGTTAAACCAAGCTGCTTCGCTTTTAGTAATTCAGTGAGGTATTCACTCATTGGCTCGTCGCTAGCAGGCGATGGCCAATGAATTAGCAGTAAGTCGACCGAATCAACTTGTAGCTTTTCAAGTGACTTTTTAACGCTTGGGATAAAGTCGCTTTTATTTAATTTGTTATTCCACACTTTGGTAGTTAAGAATATTTCACTGCGCGGAATATTACTATCTTTTATGGCTTGACCTACTTGCTCTTCGTTGCCATAAATTTGTGCAGTATCAATATGGCGAAACCCAACTTCGAGCGCCATTTTTACTGAGTTATAGGCAGTGTCGCCCTCTAAGCGGAATGTTCCCATACCGAGTTCTGGCATTTCTATTACACGTTTTGTCATGGTTTATCCTTATAAAATAATCGGTTAAAAACAAGCTCTTTTAAAGCTTTACGAAATACACCTTTTACTTCTTATTACGACTGTCACTTAAAAATCTATGACCTCATAACAGGTATGAGGTCATTAATTTTAGTTTCAAGGTTAGGGTCTGTTAATCTTTAGAGATTACATTTGCAGCAGTGTATTTGGTATTTAGGCAAGGCAGAGCCTATGCAGTGTGGTTGTTCCACATTAATAGGCGATAACGCAGCATAAATGCCAAATACGCGCTGCCTGTAGGTTCTTCCTAGGGTGGATTTACTCTTTGTCCCTCGATTTTTACTTAGCCCACTAGGTTACAAACCTCGCTCCGTGATTAAATCCTCCCTAGATTGAACAAATTTAATCCTAAAAGGTCAACAGACCCTGCTAAGGCTTTATGCTTGCTGAATTTCACGCTTATCAAGCATATCGCTGTAGCGTGTAACACCGAGTGCTAAAACAGAGATAACGGCGCCTATCCATGCTGTATTTTGCAGGGTCATGTTCTCTACTACGCTACCACCAATAATTGAGCCAAGTGCAATACCAATATTAAATGCGGCTATGTTCAAACCTGATGCAACATCTACCGCATTTGGCGTGTGCTTTTGTGCTTGCTTTACTACATAAAGTTGCAAGCCTGGCACATTACCAAAAGCAAATGCGCCCCATACTAAAATAGTAAGTACAGCAGCAATTTTTGATTCCATCGTAAAAGTAAATATCAGTAAAATAATACTCAAAGCGCTGAATATAATGCTCAGTGCGCTAATTGGGCCGCGTTTGTCGGCCAACTTTCCACCCCAAATATTACCTATCGCTACCGATACACCGTAAACAAGCATTATTAAAGCAATAGCCGAAGGCGCAAAACCTGTTTGTTGCTCTAAAATAGGTGCTAAATAAGTAAACGCTGTAAACGTGCCGCCGTAGCCCAATATCGTCATTAAATATACGAGTAATAAACGCGGTTTTACGATTACTTGTAGTTGCTCTTTAAACGTGGCTGGTATTGATTGTTTTAAGTTTTTTGGCACTAAAATAGAGCTGCCGATTAATGCAATTAAACCTAATACCGACACAACTAAAAACGTTGCACGCCAACCAAAGTGTTGTCCAATCCATGTACCTAGTGGCACACCAGTTACGAGTGCTACAGTAAGCCCGGTAAACATAATGGCAATTGCACTGGCTTCTTTGTCTTTGCTTACTAGACTTGTGGCAATCATCGATCCGATTGAAAAAAACACACCATGGGCAAGCCCCGTTAAAATGCGCGCAAGTATTAATGTTTCGTAACTTGGCGCTTGCCAAGCGAGTAAGTTACCCAGTACAAACAAGCCCATTAAGCTTATTAAGACCACTTTACGATTCCAACGACCCGTTAAAGCGGTTAGCACCGGCGCACCAATAGCAACGCCAACCGCATATAAACTTACAAGCAAACCCGCTGAAGGTAGGCTTACGCCTAAATCGTTTGCAATGGTGGGTACTAATCCCACTATTACAAACTCAGTTGTTCCTATTGCAAATGCGCTTAAGGTAAGCGCCCACAAAGCCAATGGCATAGTTATATCCTCATTAATATTTGAAGAATGTAGTTTGGCTAAAATATCGTTTGCAAAAAATAGCATTAGTGACAAAATACTTTTGTTAATAATGCAAAGATGATGTTGGTATACTTATGGCTGTTCATTCAAAAACTGAAGATTTAGAAACATTTATAACGGTAGTAGATTGTGGAAGCTTTTCGGGGGCGGCTAATTTACTCGATCAACAGGTGGCTAAAGTGTCGCGAGCTGTATCACGTCTTGAAAATACACTGCAATGCACTTTACTAAACAGAACAACACGCCGATTAGAACTTACCGAAGAGGGCCATACTTTTATAAAATATGCGCGCGAAGGATTAAATACGCTTTATACCGGTGAAGAAGCCATAAAGCTTTTAAAACAAGCGCCAAGTGGCAAGCTGCGAATAGATGCTGCAAGCCCTTTTGTATTGCACCAACTTACGCCTTTAATTGGAGAATTTGCTAAGCAATACCCTCACATAACGCTTGATATAACCTCACACGACAGCATTATTGATTTACTTGAACATAAAACCGATTTAGCCATACGCATTGGTGATTTAAAAGACTCAAACTTACATGCTCGTAAACTCGGCAGTAGTCAGTTGCATATTGTAGCCAGCCCAGAATATATAAAAAACAACGCAGCAATTACACAAATAGATGACTTACAAAACCATAAGTTAATTGGTTTTAGTGACTCCCCTAAATTAAACACTTGGCCGTTAGTAAAGCCCGTTTTATTTACGTTTTCGCTTAGCGCAAGCAGCGGCGAAACAGTGCGCCAGCTGTGCATTGTAAACCAAGGCGTTGCGCTACTTTCTCACTTTATGATTGGCAATGACCTAAAAACAGGTAAATTAGTTGAAGTGTTACCCAGTGCAGTTAGCTCTCCTAATAACCGAGAGGTTGTACAAGCCGTGTATTATAAAAACAGTGCGGTATCGTCTCGCATTACAGCGTTTTTAGATTTTATAAAGCCACGACTAAGCTTATAACTATATTAAAAAGTAAATTAGATTATGCTTTGTTATTAAAAAGCAAACCTGAGTGTTTACTATCTGAAGATGATGAAAACAGCGAATCCATTAAAGTAGATACATTTTTACGCACTGATAATTGTATTGACGATAGCTCACTGTCGAGTTGCTTTTTAAGTTTGCTTAGCTCTTCTGCTTCCTCTTCTGAGGGCGTATCAGAATTGTTGTTCATTTCTTTTATTTTACTCTGCAAGTCCTTAATTGACTCGATCGCTTTATTCATTTGAACTGCTGAATTGTCGCTCGACTCTTCTGTCTCGCTGCTAATAATAGACTTTGCGTCTTCAGTAGCTGCAGTAGAGCTCGTAGTTTTTTCGGCGTCTTTATTTAAAGAAGAGTCTGCTTTAGCCTCTGGACTTTTACTAAGATCATCCGTTTTTACAGTGTTTTTATTTAAATTACTTAGGCTTGAATAGCCATTGTCATTGTATAACTGCGAAGAAAGAGTTCCAAAATTCATTTTTGCCTCATGTGTCTAAAAATTGACGACTTTATTTTTATAATTAGAAGCAATTATCATTCCAAATATGGTAACTAATTGACCATCCGTATTTTAAACGGGAACAGGACTTATAAGTCGCCACGGGGTATTATTTTGCTTAATTTAAAATGCGAGGAAAGCTATACTTTTAAAATACGCCTGCGAAAGGCTAAATATTTTATGCACAGATGAAAACGCCATAAAGCTTTAAAACAAGCGCAAAATGGCAAGCAGCTAATAGATGCGGCAAACCCTTTTGTATTGCATCAACTTACGCCTTTGATTGGTGAATTCGCTAAATAATACCCTCACATAACGCTTGATATAACCTCACACGGCAGTACTATTAATTTACTCGAGCATAAAACAGACTTAGCCATACGTATTGGTGATTTATAAGATTCGAACTTACATGCTCGTAAGCTTGGCCGTTAGTAAAACTCATTTTATTTACGTTTTCGCTTAGCGCAAGCAGCGGCGAAACAGTGCGGTATCGTCGCGAATTGTGGCTTTTTTAGATTTCATAAAGCCTAGGCTTAGTTTATAAGTTCTGTATATTAATATTGATATGCTTATTAAACGTTTTAACTGATTTTTTGACGCTTTTTAATAATCAAAAAGTATAAATAATAAAAGTATTAATTAAAGGTATTAATCAAAATGGATTCTTTAACGCAGGTAGCATTAGGCAGTGCTGTAGGTTATGCGGTATTAGGCAATAAAATAGGTCGAAAAGCCGTTTTATGGGGAGCAATTTTAGGCACGCTCCCTGATTTAGATGTATTTTTGCCATATGGCGGATCTGTAGAAGCGTTTACTTATCACCGTGGCTTTAGCCATTCGTTATTAATACATTTATTAATTAGCCCGCTCATTGTATGGCTAATATTAAAAGTACACGCGGGAATGCAAATTTATAAAGTCCGCTGGTTTTGGCTAGTATTTTTAAGTTTATCTACACATGCCCTATTAGACAGCCTAACGGTATACGGTACACAACTACTCTGGCCTTTTACTGAGTACCCCTTTGCGGTTTCTAGTGTGTTTATAATTGACCCCGCTTACACGCTTCCTTTATTAATTAGCGTAATATGTATGCTAATACCCAAAATAAAAGCAGCAACGGCTTATCGTATAAATGCAGCGGCTTTAGTTGTAAGCAGTCTATATTTATTTTGCGCTTTAATTTTAAAAGTAAATATTGATGACAAAGTAAAAACGGCTCTCAACAACAGGCAAATACCAGTAAATGCGTATGTTAGTACGCCTGCTCCGCTAACTACTTTGCTGTGGCGTATTGTTGTGATGTCTGACGGACAATACTACGAAGGTTATGCATCAGTATTTGACGCGCCCAGCGATGTAACATTAACGGCTTATCAAACAACGCCTTCACTGTTAAATAATATTAGCGATGAATGGGCTATAAAACGCTTGCAGTGGTTTACTAAAGGGTTTTATTCGGTGCGCCAACAGCAAAGCAATATTGTACTTTCTGATTTACGTATGGGCATGGAGTGCAACTATGTGTTTAATTTTGTAGTGGGTCAAAAAAATGATTCAGAAGTGAGTATTGGTAACTTTGAAAAAATAAGTCAAAGACCAAACTTAAACAATCTTCATAAAATATGGAACAGGATTTGGCAACCAAATGTGTCTTTAGCATCACCCGCGGCAAAAAATGACTGCAATAGCGAATAACGGCATATTATAAGATTCATACTAGCATGAGGAAGTTAAGTGAAGTTCAAGCAGCAATTAAACTAAATAGTTCACTAAAGTGATTGCTGCTTTTTTTGCTGATACATTGCAACATCAGCATCTTGAATCATATCCTCAACTGATTTACCTGTATCGTGTTTAAAGTGTGTTACTCCTACACTGTAATCAATTTTGTATGGCTTGTTTAAGGTATTATTAGCATGCGCTATTGCATCCGCAAACCTTTGTAAAACAAACTCTGCTTTTGTCTCGTCTGAGTCGCTTAACATCGCAACAAATTCATCTCCGCCAAGTCGACCTATGACTTCACAATCACGAAATGAACTAAGCATAATTTGTGCAAATTTATTTAATACAAAATCGCCTTCGTGGTGTCCATAAATATCATTAATTTGTTTAAACTTATTGAGATCAAACAATATAAACGACATTGATACTTTATTTCGCCTACATACATTTAGCGTATGTTCGGCAAGGTTTAAAAAGCCACGTCGATTAGAGATTCTTGTTAACTCATCAATTGTGGCTAGTTGAATTGATTGAATTTCTCGCTCGACTAACGTGCCTAAATCTCTTAGTAATTGTTTTTCTTCATCATTGAGTTGTCTAGGTTTATTATCGGCAAGGCACAAAGTGCCTATAATGGCTCCCTCCCTTAATTTTAAAGGAAAACCTGCATAAAAGCGTACTTTAGGATCGCCTGTAACAAAGGGGTTATCAAAAAACCTTTCGTCTTGAGCTGTATCTGGGATTATTAATAACTCGTCTTGATTTATGGTGTGGCCACAAAATGAGGTTTCGCGAGGAAGCTCAGACGCATCAAGCCCCTGCCTTGATTTAAACCACTGGCGGTCTTCGTCAATCAAAGTAACCAATGAAATAGAAACATTAAACATACGCTTGGCAATACGAGTAACACGATCAAAGCGCTCTTCATGAGACGTATCTAGAATTTTTAATGCTCTAAGCGCGTGTAATCGCTCAGCTTCGTTATTTGGAATCTCAGGTTTAATCATTAAAGCTCTATTAATTTTAAATGTTTTATAAATTACGAAACTGGAGCGAATATTTTCGAGTATATCATCCGACAAACTTATTTAAACTATAAACAGTCTGCCTATTCAAACTAGAACATTACCTAAAAATAGCAATAAATAAATATTTATAAATATCAGTAAGTCGTGCCTAAATAAAGGTAAGATTCAATACGCAAAAAATTATGATTTAAACAGGTGGGATTAGTGGTTGATACAACATAGCTACTCTTTAATGAAAAAGTAGTAGTGGCTATTTAGTTTTATTTAAATAACCACTGGATTTGGCATACTTACAAAAATAAACACTTTAATTTTGGTGCTCATATTGTCCACGGTAAACTTCAAATACTTTTAAAACAGTATGTTGCTCTTTAGTTAGGTTATCAAACCAATCATCAAACAGCTCATCATCTTCTTGCTCGCTTAGTGCCATATACCTTGCTAGTAACTCTACAATATCATTGTGGTTGCAGGTTAAAGGATTTACTTGTTGCGCCAAGGTACTGTGGTCGCGCTCTCTTAGGGTTTCCATCACCCCTTGATCAATTTGTTCTTGTTGTTGTGTTGCGTCACTCATACATAACCTCTGTAATAACTTTATAACCGTATTTGTTAACGTTTTAACTCTTAAATATAGTTATAACAGCCTAAACGCCAATAGCCAGCATTTTTGATTCAAGTGCTTATTTTTTGATTTGTTTGCGCAAATAGCCAGCAATTACGGCCTTTTTGAGGAACATTTAAATAATTTGCAATGGGAGAATAAATACGTTAAATTAAAATGATATACTATCACATATCATTTATTGAGGCGTATTATGAAACCAAATATTCATCCTGATTACCACGTGGTTGCTTTTCACGATACCGCTGCCGATTCTTACTTTATTATTGGCTCAACCATAAAAACGAGCCGCACAGTAGAAATAGACGGTAATACATATCCATACGTACCTATTGATGTATCAAGTGACTCGCACCCATTTTATACAGGCAAGCAAAAAACAACCGCTACAGATGGCCGCGTTGCGCAGTTTAATCGTCGTTTTAAAAGTTTATCGACTGTTAAAAAGGAAAAGGTATGAAAGTATTAAGCTCTCTTAAAAGTGCTAAGCAACGTCCGGGGTGTCAAATTGTAAAACGCAAAGGCCGCGTATTTGTAATTTGTAAAAACAACCCACGCTTTAAAGCAGTACAAGGAATGAAAAAGAAATAAGTTAAACGGGGATGCTCAACATATAATTAGGTAGCTTGCTTAAGCTACCTAATTTAGGGGGGACTATTTTACCACGACTGAAAACTCTGGCACTGCCTGAATTACTTTTTTTACCGTACAGGTATTAACGGCTGCAATAAGCGCCTTTTTATATTTATCAGGGAAGCCTTCTGGTAAGTTAATCTCAATTGAAAATAGCTTTTTACCGTTGTCATCTACATTTTCGTTATTTTGAGTAAGCGTCATACCTTGCGTTGAAATATCACGCTGCTCGCAAAACTTACGCGCATAAAAACCTGCACATAAAACCATACTTACTAAAAAATAATCAAACGGTTCTGGATACTCTGCATTGCCACCAGCGTTTACGCTTTGATCGCTTATTACTTCTAGGTCGCCAAATTTAGCGCTTTGCTTTTGGCCTTCTAACATTGAAACTGAAATTTCCATTGTGTTTCCTTATATTTATTGCTGCAGATACCTTTAACGCAATTAGCTTAAAAGTAGCTACTAAAGACACATATAGTCTAGGTTTATGAACCGAACAGTAATTCAAAGAACCCTGGAGGCTCGTGTAACTCATGATATTTTTTACGTAAATTATCTATATTTTTCAGTGGTTCTTTTGCCGCACTTAGCCCCTGCTCGTTTGCTGCTTTTTTTGCAAGTTCAGCTTGAGCAATCACTTTATCAAGGCCCTGCAATGACTGCTCAGGTTTTTTGTAAAACTTACCTGTTTTACTCACTTTAACCAGCTTTATAAATTCATCAATCGCAGTATTAAATTCACTAAGTTGAGTTGCCTGCACCGCTTGTTTATATGCAAGGCCCGTGTTTTTCATATTTACTTCAAGATCGACTTCTTGCTGCGCAAAAGACATTGAACTAAACGCAAAGGTAAAAATAATAACTAAATACTTCATGGTCAAACCTATTAATTAAAAACACCTAAATTGTATCAAGTTTACGTAGCAAAGTAACTTTACGAGCTGTTATGAGCACTTTGAGCTGTAAAGGGGGTTTACAAATTAATCATTTTAAAGCCGCAATAGTGAAAAATATTCAAATAACGATTTTTTTGAATAAAAAACACCTAATAAAAATCACTTTAAAAGAGTAATAACACACATAACCTTTACAAATAAGTACATATAACACTCGCTGGCAACTTCATATAAATAAAAATTTATATATGAATAATTATAAACTGCAAAAAATCGACTTAAAAAACAACTTAAAATTTAACAAATAAAAAACAATGTTAATAACTAAAATATATAAGAAAAACTAAATGTAAAAACACCTCAGTAAATCATTTAAAGGGCCTTTGTAATTAATACCAAAAAACACAATAAAAGTTCTTCAGGTTATTTCAAGTTGCTTACTTTACAGTGAGTTAGCTGCTTTTAATAAAATAATCAGCATGCAATAATCGCCGCCCTCATAAAAAAAGTTATAGGGCTTTATCCAAATACAAACTGCATTTGGATAAAACTACATTGTATTTAATTACTATAAAATGTTCTCTGGGAATCAAATGAAACGTCATAATTTACTTTCTACTAGCATTAAATGTGCATTAATTACTGCTGCTGCAACAGCAAGTAATTCTGTGCTTGCACAAGATGAGCAAGCAACAAAAATTGAACGTGTTGAAGTAACGGGTTCACGTATTTTACGTGAAGGTGCTATTGCGCCTGCACCGGTTACAGTTATCAGTGGCGAGCAGCTAATGAACACTGGCGCTGTAAACATTGGTGAAGCGCTAAATAACTTACCTGCACTTGGCAATACATATTCTATGGCTAACTCAGGCCGTTTTATTGGTACTGCGGGTTTAAATATTCTTGATTTACGTAACATGGGTACAGATCGTACTTTGGTACTTGTAAATGGCAAGCGTCATGTATCAAGCTCTGCAGGTTCTCAATCTGTAGATACCAACACTATTCCAAGTGTATGGGTTGAACGTGTAGAGATAATTACTGGTGGTGCATCTGCTGTATACGGTGCTGATGCGGTAACAGGTGTTGTTAACTTTATATTAAAAGACAACATTGAAGGCATGGACTTTAGCGTTACACGTGGTTTTGCCGATTTAAGCAGCTACAACAACGAAAAAGCGACGTTCTCATACGGCTCTAACTTTGATAACGATCGTGGTAATGCAGCTTTTGCTATTGAGTACTCAGGCCAGGATTCATTAAACGCGCTTGATCACCCTTGGACTAGCACTTCGTTTAGTAGTTTACGCAGAGAAGTTTTACCTGGTGAAGATACAAATAGCTTAGACTTTCCTGATAAAATTTTAACGCCAAATGCAGGTTATTACGCTATTAATAACGCGGGTGTTTACGCACTCGAAGATTCAACTAAGTTTACCAATAGCTTTAACCCTGATAGCAGCGCCCGTGATTTATACATAGGTAATAACGTAGACTTGTATTCATGTGCAGAATGTGACTTTTTCAACTTAGGTCAATTTGAAGAAATTCAACCTGAGTTTGAGCGCTACAACGTAAACTTTAAAGTTAACTACGATGTTACCGACGACTTAAACGTTTACTTTGATGCTAAATATGTAAACAGCCAAGGTGAAAGCATAGGCCAACCTGCATTTTTCTTCTTTGACGATGAAAACAGCATTAAAATCGACAACCCTTACCTAGACCCAGCCATCAAAGCGCGTATGGAAGAACAAGGTGTTGATTCGATAATGGTTAACCGCATGATGACCGACCTAGGCCGCCGCATTGAAAACAATACCCGTGAAACAACGCGTTTTGTTACCGGCTTAAAAGGCACTGTGTTTGAAGATTGGGAATTAGATACATCAGTTGTTTATGGCCAAACTGATCTAGAGCGTGAAAACGGCGCTAACATGATTGTAGCCAACTACTTTAATGCACTTGATGCCGTTGAAGATACAAATGGTAACGTAGTATGTCGTAGTGCTGCAGCCCAAGCTGATGGCTGTGTTCCTGTAAATATTATGGGGTTTGGTTCGCCATCTCAACAAGCCATTGATTACATTAATACGGTATCTGTTGGCACTTCAACTATTAAGCAAACAGTTATTTCTGGCTCACTTGCTAATGGCGCTATTTTTGAATTACCAGCAGGCTATGTAGGTGTTGCATTTGGTGCTGAGTACCGTAAAGAAGAAAGCGAAACTAAAGAGCCTGATAACGCTGAAGGTACTTTCTTTAACGCACTGGGCGAAGATAAGGGCTCGTTTAATGTTCGCGAAGTATTCTTTGAAGCGACGATGCCAATTTTAACTGACTTACCGCTTATTCAAGACTTAGTGTTTGATACTGCAGTACGTCATGCTGACTACAGTACGATTGGCGAAGCAACTAGCTGGAAACTTGGCCTTGATTGGACTGTAAATGATGAGCTACGTGTACGTGTAACACAATCTGCTGCGCTTCGTGCGCCTAACATTAGTGAAGTATTTGGTGCAGCAAGCCAAACTTTCTACAATGTAGACGACCCGTGTCGCGCTGACAACCTAGGTGATTTATCAAACGGAGCAACCCGCACTGCAAATTGTGCCGCGTTAGGTGTAGCGAGTGACTTTAACTCAGGTTACGATGCAGCCTCATTAGATGGTTTAAGCAGTGGTAACCGCGATGTAAAAGGTGAAGAGTCAACAAGTACAACTGTAGGTATTGTTTACCAACCAGAGTTTTTAGAAAATGCGCTACTTACTATTGATTACTGGGAAATTGAACTTGAAGATGCAATTGACACAATTAACGCGCAAGACATTCTTGATCGCTGTGTTGATAGCGCAACAGGTATAAACAATCAATACTGTAACTTAATTACACGTAATGCTAATGGCGAAATTACTTTAATACAAAACTCTGTATTAAATGTTGCTGGCCAAAAAGCATCAGGGGTGGATTTTGAACTAGGTTACGATTTTGACGCGTTTGAAGGTAGCTTTAAAACACGCTTAATTGGTACTTACTTAATTGAACGTAAAGATTACCCGTTCCAAGACGACCCTAGTAACTACATTGAATACGCAGGTACTACAGGTGAAGCTAAGTGGCAAACTAACTTATCTGTAAGTTATGTTATGGATAACTTTTTCTCAACAGTTGAAACACGCTTTTTGAGTGAAGTAGAGCTATACACAAATTTTGAACTTGATAGCAACCCTAACCCAAGTAATCAAATGTCTTATGGTAAATACTTTATTACTGATATGACTGTAGGTTACAACTTTAATAGCGGTTTAGGCGTTAAAGTAGGTGTTGATAACGTATTTAACCGTAAACTTCCGTACGGTTCACGTGGTACAAGCGCGGGTAGCGCAAGTTACGATAACATTGGCCGCTTTGGCTACATTAACTTAAGCTACAGCTTATAATTAATAAAATAACTTGTTAGGGCGTGTTGATCATTGGTGGGTGAATTTGCAGCAGTATGTTTGGTTTTTAGGCAAGGCAGAGCCTATGTAGTGTGGTTATTCCCCATAAATAGGCGATAACGCAGCATAAATACCAAACATGCGCTGCCCTTTGGGTTCTTTCTAGGGACGATTAACTCTTTGTTGCTCGGTTTTTACTTATTCTTACATGGATGTAAGCCAGTAGAATAACGCAGGAGCAGTTATCGAGCCCACTAGGTTACAAACCTCGCGTCGCGATTTAATCGCCCCTAGATTGAACAAATTTCAATCCACAAAGATCAACACGCCCTAGTTAAAACAAAGGCTCGCAGTGCGAGCCTTTGTTTTAGGTCTTATTTAATATTACTCAGCCACACGCTTTGGTATGGTTCTAGCTCTATCGTTAATTGGCTTTCTTCAATCGTTTTATCTGCCACCAAATCAAACCACTTTTGGGTGTTAATTAAGTTTAAGTCGGCCAATGTGAGTGTTTGTGGTTTATCGCTAATGTTATAAACACAAAATATGCTTTGGCGTCTGTCAATGCTTTGTCTCCAAAAACCAAACAACCCACCTGCTAAATGCAGCGTAAACTGTGTAGCATTTGGGTGGAAGGCACTTTGCTTTTTGCGTACTGCCAATAAGCTTTTTATGCCGTTAAACACTTTATGATGATGACTGTACTTTTCACCAATTGCCGCCAGTAGCTTTGATTCCTGCCAACGATGGCGGTTAATAGCACGGTTATGTTGAGAGTTTTCAAATCGCTCGTAGTCGTTAGTTGTACCCAACAAACTATGAATATAAAGCCCTGGGATACCTTCAAGCGCAAACATAATTGCGTGAGCACACATAAACCGCTCAAGGCCAAACTTATCTGGGCCATTGTGCGTACCTTGCATTGCATCAAATAAAGCTATATTTAGCTCGTACGGTGTGTGCGTTCCATCGTTACTGGTTCGCATTGATACACGACCACCAAATTGCATAGTGGTACTTACTAGTGACGCTACTTCGCTGGGTTGCAATAAACCTTCAATTGGCCTGAGCCCTATTCCATCGTGCGAGGCTATAAAATTAAAGTATGCAGTACCATTTTGCGCAGGTGGCATACTCATCATCCAATGTTTAAGTGCTGCACTATCACCACTTAATAATGTATGTAGCAATAACGGTGGCAGTGCAAAGTTATAAATACTGTGCGCTTCGTTGGCATTACCAAAGTACGATAGGTTCTCTTGGTTTGGAATATTGGTTTCGGTAATTATAACTACGCTCGGCTCTGCGTGCTCAATAAGTGTTCGCATTAGCCTTACGGCTTCATGTGTTTGCGGCAAGTTAATACAACTTGTATTAAGCTGTTTCCACAAAAATGCGACCGCATCGAGTCTAAATAAACGTACGCCATTGTCTAAATAATGGCGAATTATTCCCACAAACTCTTTAAGTACCTCGGGGTTTGCAAAATCAAAATCAACCTGATCGTGACTAAACGTACACCACACATGTTTTTCGCCGCTTGGCGTAGTTACGGTATTTAATAACGATGACGTACGCGGGCGTACAACTTGGCTTAAATCATCCGTTAAGCTCGCCGTTTTGAAATAATCTTTACCCGGGTGTAAATCATTTAAAAAGTTCTCAAACCATACGCTTCTGCTTGAGCAATGGTTAATAACTAAATCTGCCATTAGCTTTACATCTTTAGCGATGTTTTGAATATCTCCCCAATCACCTAACGACTCGTTCACTTGCACGTAGTTCATTACGGCAAAGCCTTCATCTGAGCTGTACGGGTAAAATGGCAATATATGCAGTGCATTAAGCTGCATATCACATTGCTGTTTTATAAACCGGTGTAGCGTTTTAAGCGGTGCCTCTATTGGGCTCGATACAGCAAATTCACTATCATCATGTTTAATAATAGAGTCGCCATAAGCAATCAATACTATATCTTGTTCATCCCATCTGTTTGTATGGGGGGTCGGGTCGCGCAGTGCATTGCTACCTAATATAATTTTAATGAGTTGCTGAGCAAGCTCAGTAACCGATAAAGGCAGCTCAACACCCTCATAAATAATATGAAGATGTTGCTCTACTCGTTGTAAAAATAATTCGCTAACTGTGCTCACATGCGCCCCTAATATTTATTGTTTAGACTTATAGGCTAGTTAACCTGCGCGCAGGTTAACTATATTCTTCGTTATCTAGCTCTACGGCTTCTTTTAAGCGCTCAAGTACGTCTGGCATTGCTGATACAACACGGTTCCAACTTGGCACAAATGGCGCTTCCATTGGGTTTTCTAAAAAGTGTTGCCCTGCTTCCATAATATTTTGTGCAAACATTTCTACTGCTTTTTCTTCTTGGTGTACATCAAGCGTTAACCCGTTCATTAGCGCGTCGTTATGGTAGGTTTCAATAAAATCTAGCCCGATACGGTAATAAGTCGCTTTTAATGAACGAATTGTTTCGCTGGTAAAAGTAACACCTTGAGTCGCCAGCTTTCTAAACAATGCCTTAGTAATATCAATCGACATTTTAGACAAGCCTGCACTTTGGTCATCAAGTGAAAGTTCTTGGTGTTTATGGTCATAATTATCGGCAATATCTACTTGGCACAAGCGATTATGCGAATAGTTACGATACATTTCACTCAGTACGCCTATTTCAAGGCCCCAGTCACTTGGAATGCGAATATCGTTTAATACATCACGTCTAAACGAAAACTCACCTGCAAGTGGGTATCTAAAAGAGTCCATATATTCAAGGTAGTCGGTATTACCTAAAATTGTTTTAAACGAGCGAAGCAAAGGCGTTACTAATAAGCGCGATACACGGCCATTAATTTTGCCATTAGCAGTACGCGGGTAAAACCCTTTACAAAATTCATAGTTAAAACGCGGGTGTGCTACAGGGTAAATTAAACGCGCAAGTAGGCTTCTGTCGTAGGTTAAAATATCGCAATCGTGCAGCGCTATTGACTCAACCTCAGCTGTAGCTAATTTATAGCCCATGCAATACCACACATTACGCCCTTTACCAAGCTCACGTGGTGCAACGCCTAGCTCTTGTAGTTCTTTATCAAGTGCTTGTAGGCGTGGGCCGTCGTTCCATAATACTTTATGATTTTGGTTTAGCTCTTTAAAAAAGCCAAGTGCATGGCGGTACTGTGCTTCGTCGGCTCTATCTAGGCCTATGGTAATTTGCGATAAATACGGTACTTCGCGCAACTCACTAACTATATTTTGCAGTGCAGGGCCTTCGAGTTCACTAAATAACGAAGGAAGTATTAATCCCATTGGGCGCTGCTTGCTAAAAGTAAGTAGCTCTTTTTCTAGATCTTCTATTGGTCTGTCGGCAATATTATGTAATGTTGTAATAATGCCATTTTGATAAAAATCAGCCATGAGATGTTTGCTCCTCAGAAATACTTAAAATACTGCTAATGCACGGCAACGATGTTATTTCTTCAATCCAGCCCAGCGGTGCTGGCGATTGAGAGTATCGTGCTTTGTTGTGCGACAATTTAACCGGCTTTTTACTCGCCGGATTGGCAATAATAATGGCGATATTTGCGTGCTCTAACATTTGCTTATCGTTATCGCTATCACCCAGTGCTATAACCGTGAGAGGCTTTCTGAAATGATGGGTAAACTGTTTAACTAACCACTGCTGTGCAGCGCTTTTATCGGTATTTTTGGCAATATGAATAAATCGACCACCAATTTTTATATCGTAACCGAGTGCTTCAACATCGTTTACAAAGGCTGTGAGTAATTCGTCGTTGCCATACCAATAAAGAGGGTCTGAATAATCGCGAGTTTGTGCGCGGCGAGCTTGTGCATCGCTAAGCCCGGTAAGCTCTGATATTTGCTCACTCGATAAGTCACTAAACAATTTGTAATGCGCTTTATAATCTGCTTTTAAAGTATTTAAATCACTTAATAAACTCGCTAACGGCTTTGCCATTGCGTAGCACCAATACGCGCCTACTTTTTTACAACCAATTGGCTTGAGTTCAAAATAATCCTCTGGAATAAATACCGCTGCACCGTTTTCGACAATAAAAGGCTGTTGAATATTTAAATCGTTTTTAAGCTCTATAACTTCGCAAAAAGTTTTGCTGGTATTAAACACCACAGGAATATGCGCATTTTGCAGCTGCTGTAATAATTCACTGATATTATTTGTATTGTAATCGGCGTGATCGAGTAGTGTACCGTCCAAATCTGTAAAAATAATAGGTTGAAGGGTGTCATCACTCGTTAGGTGCATACCGCTAATATCGCGATTGCTATCAAGTTCAATTAAAGCGTTTGCTTTAGCGCTCAGTGTGTTTAAGTTCTCACGCGTAATGCGCTCAAAATGAGAAATAAAATACACCAATTGCTCGTTAGTCATGGTGCCTGAGCCTTCACCTTTTTTGGCTATTAACTTTTGTTCTTGCTCTTGTCTCCATGTAAAAACATCACTAAAACTCGGTGCTTTTAGCATAACGGTATAATCAATTAGGTTAAAAACGGCTTTATATTCGTTTGCCAAACAGCTGTTTACACAGCGGCGCCAAACGCCTTCTTTATCAAATTGTTGCTCTAACTCGTTAAGCGGCTCACTCAATGAAAACAACGGTTGTGGCTCACTGCCTACACACCACCCTTCTAAAATAACAATATCAACTGACTTTTCGTTTGTTAGCCAATCACTTGCTGGCACGCAGTCGTCTTCGTGTTTATTAAAACGTGGAAGCGGTACGTTTACCTCTCCTGCCAGTAAGTTAGTTATTGTGCTATTCATTAACGCTACATCGTGAGTACCCGGTACTCCGCGAGTAGTAAAAAGAGGATGTACGTCTTTGGCAAGTTCACTACGTGCTTGTTTTGCTAAATAAAAGTCATCAATAGACAATGCAACACTGTTAAGTGGTGTGTTTTTAGAAAACCAGGTAACTAAAAAATCAGCGAGTGTTGTTTTTCCTGAGCCTTGGCATCCATTTATGGCAACAAAAATAGGAGTATTTGTTTTTTTAGATTCGAGGATGTCATGCGCGAGTGGAACAAAATATTGCTCACTCAAATATTGATACTTTAAAGGCAGTTGGTGTTTTGCTAAAAACGGGGTTATATCCACAATATTGGCCTCTGACATAGTTACTCCTTTGCATACAATGCGTCTGGGAGTTAAATGCAGGTACTAGACCATTATTATTTTTATATATTTATTAATAGGTTAAAAAAATAGCGCATTAAAAATGCGCTATTATGGTGCAATCTATTTAGCTAATGTGCAAAATTAAACTTTTTCAGGTTCTGCTTTTGGTAATACTAAGTTAAGTACTATTCCTAAAATAGCGCAGAGGCTTACGCCCTCTAAACTAAATTGGCTACCACCAATATGCATACCACCAATACCGCACACCAAAATAAGCGCAACAATACTTAAGTTACGCGGCGCGGTTAAATCATCGCCCGACTTAACCAGTGTATTTAAACCCACTACAGCAATAGAGCCAAAAAGTAGGATCATAATGCCGCCCATTACTGGCACAGGAATAGTTTGCAAACCAGATCCCATTTTAGCTACAAACGCTAAAATAATGGCAATAACAGCTGTCCACATCATTACTTTAGGATTGAAGTTTTTGGTAAGCATAACTGCCCCCGTTACTTCTGAGTAAGTAGTGTTAGGCGGGCCACCAAATAATGATGCCGCAGAAGTCGCAAGGCCATCACCAAACAAAGTACGGTGAAGCCCAGGCTTTTTCAAAAAGTCTTTATTGGTTACTTGGCTAATAGCCATCATATCGCCAATATGCTCAATTGCAGGTGCTATTGCTACAGGCACCATAAACAAAATAGCCTGCCATTTAAACTCAGGCCAAGTAAAGTTTGGTACAGCAAACCACTGTGCGTTAGTCACTGCGTCAAATTGCACAACGCCCATACCAAGCGATAAACAATAACCCGCTACAACTCCTGCTAATATAGGTATAAGCTTAAATACGCCTTTTCCCCATACTGCAAAAATAAGCGTAACCACTAACGAGAACAACGAAATATAAATAGCGCTGGTGTAATCAATAATTTGAATACTGCCGTCGCCACTTTTACCCATCGCCATATTTACAGCAACAGGTGCAAGCGCTAAACCAATAACCATAATTACAGGGCCTACAACCACAGGCGGTAAAATTTTATGAAGCGTTGCAACGCCTTTAAATTTTACTAATAAACTTAAAAGCATATAAGCAAAACCCGCCACCATTAAGCCGCCCATAGTGGCCGGCACGCCCCACATTTGCACAGCGGCAATAATAGGTGCAATAAAGGCAAACGATGAAGCTAAAAATATAGGCACTTGGCCTTTAGTCACTACCTGAAACAGCAAGGTACCAATGCCTGCGGTAAAAAGCGCAACATTAGGATCCAAGCCCGTTAAAAGTGGCACTAATACCAGCGCACCAAATGCTACAAACAGCATTTGCGCGCCCGTTAAAATAGTTTTTATTGAAAAGGTGTCATTATTTTGCACTTAAGACTCCTAAACAGTACCGAATATTTTGTCGCCCGCATCGCCTAAACCAGGGATAATATAGCCCTTTTCGTTTAAGTGGCTATCTACTGAGGCTGTAAATATTTCTACATCTGGATGTGCTGAAAGTGTTCTTTCAACACCTTCTGGTGCTGCAACTAGTACAATTACTTTGATTTCTTTACAGCCTGCTTTTTTAAGCATATCGATTGTGGCAATCATTGAGCCACCCGTTGCAAGCATAGGGTCAATAACTAAGCTTAAGCGCTCATCAATATTACCTACTAGCTTTTCAAAATATGGTACTGGCTCTAGTGTTTCTTCGTTACGTTCAAGACCAACAACACTCACTTTAGCGGCTGGTAATAACTGCATAACACCATCCATCATGCCAAGACCAGCACGCAAAATAGGCACTACGGTAATTTTTTTACCTTTAATATGCTCTACTTTTAATTTATTGCCATCCCAGCCTGTAATTTCGTTATCTTCTAACTGTAGGTTTTTAGTTGCTTCGTAAGTTAATAAGGTTCCAACTTCAGAACATAATTCACGAAAGCTTTTAGTACTAATACCATGCGCTCGCATTAGGCCTAGTTTATGTTGAACAAGAGGGTGAGAAATAACGTGAATTGCCATGATATAAACCTACTGATACAAGAATTTGCAGTATTTTATATTAAAAAAGGTCATTTGACCTGTAGTTTTAAAGAGATTTTCATACATCGTGCCAAAATGTATTGTTTTGCTTGATATTTATGCAAGCAATCAACCCGTTGTGTTTATTAAATGTTACTCGCCAACCAGCTGTTTACTTGCTGTTGCATATAACTATTTATTTTTTGATGCTCAGGGCTCCAGCCAGCTAAAAATCGATAAAAGTCAGCCCATGCAGCAGGCCATAAAGCGAGCCAATTGTCAGCTATTTTACCTGCTGGTGCTGTAGGATGATAAATAGTAATAGCAGCCTTTAAATTATCAAAATAATACGCAAGGTACTTATCAGCGCATCCGTGTAATTGTGCATCACTTAAGCAACTGGTCATAAAATACATTACATCAATAATCCCGCAACCTGCACCTATATACTGAAAATCATAACCGAGTATTTCATCGCGCTCATTTGCTGCAAAGTTAGCAAGTTTTGCATCGCCATGAATCAGCGTTTTATACGCACAACTTTGTAGTTGCTCATCTATTTTATGTGCAGCATTTTTAATATCGGACTTTTTATCAAGGTTATTTTTTAGTTTATTAAACTCATCTGGGCGCGTGCTTAAATGCCAGTAGTTGCCTTGCTGCCATAACCCATCAGCGGGTTTACTTAAGTTAAACGCATGAAAGTGTGCAAGCCACCTTAATATAGCTTTAACATGTTGTGGCCCTGCTTGAGTAAACCCATGTTTGGTAAAGTTTTTAAACACCAGCGCGTATTCATCGTCTTTATTAATTGCACCTATACATTCAATACTTTGCGCATGTACTGGTAAATGTTGGCTATAAAGCTTATAAAATGTGTATTCAACACTATACGAGTGCTGCTTTCTTTTAAGCGCAAATTCGCTTTGTTTAATTTTAGGATGGTGTATATAACTGGGTATTTTAATCGCTTTAATAACACATGGCTTATCATCAAGCTGGCACTGCACAATACTGCCACACCCACTCCAAAGTGATGTTAACGTATCGCCAACTTCAATGTGCTTAAAGTAAGGTTGTAATAAAGGAATGTAAAATGCCATGGTAATATTAAGTAATTAAATTTTTTGTAGTTTAACATTAGTGGGCGTTTTTAATAAAACTAAGGCATAAAAAATCCCCACTTGGTTTTATACAAGTTTGTATGTAAATAGTGGCCAAAATCACTATGCCACTACACTTTGATTTTGAAATTAACTGGATAAAACCATGTCTTCCTAGGTTGAGTATATTTAGGCATTTTAGCCTCTTCAAAGTGATGAGGAGGTGTCCACTAAAACGGGTGAGGAGCAATGTCCTGCTTGAATGGTTTGTTATGTAACCTTTATACCACTTTCCTCAAAAAACTTTTCTAATTTACTTTTATTAATGTTTGATAGAAAAGCAAAAGATCTAAAGGTAATACCGACTTTAGATTTAAAGTCTATTAGGTGACCCAGCGGACCAAGATTATAGGAGCGTATTTCTTGAAGTGAATCAAGTGCAATGTCATCTTTAAAAAAGCCATAACCGTAAAAGTACAACCTATTTTGATGAATTTGAAAAACAGGCTTACTTAAAGCTCTAATAGACCAAACCCAAAGGATAAAACCGACACCAAATAAAATAATCAAAGTAAAATCTAAACGATAGTTAAGCAAGCTAAGTAATAATTCATCATCGCTCCTATTACGAGCCTCTAAGAAATAAACACCTAAAAAAGTTCCTATCGGAACTCCAGGTATTACCCAGATGTACATTAAGAATGCTTTCCACATTGGATAATGTTCTGTGGACGAGTTTCTCCAGAATTTCACGATTCTTCCTTGGTTACATAACTTTTAAATAAGGGGCGCAGGCATGTGGGCTAAAATCCGAACGAAGTGAGCAGCCCACATGTTTGTGTCCCAGCCCGCGCAGCGGGCGAACTTAATTTTTTTGTTATACGTTTGATTGAACAAAAAACTGCCTCATGCCAGTGCTATAGAACACATAGTACGCCCAAACAGCTATTATTGCCCCACCTATTACAACCCCAGTTAAAGAATAAAAAGACATGAAGGCAATAATAGATGCCCAGTATAAAAAAGTACCAACACGGCCAGCCCAGTGTTTATTCACTGAAGCAAAGCAAATTGCAATGATTAGTATGCTAAATAACAGAAAGCCGGGTGCCATACCTGTAAACCAAAATTCTTGATAAGTAAGGCTGCGCCCATTCAACGAATACTCTCCGTTTGGCCAAGGCCAGAAAGCAAAAAGCACCATCAGTGAATATGTAATTGAGTTGAGCATATGCTGAAACCGGAATAACTTTGGCATCCCTTTCGTTTCTTTTAATACTCTCATGAATTTATTAAAAATCATCCTTGATGCCTGTTCGACGTATAACGATTCGAATATGCGGCGCGCGCTGTTTGCGCGTCGCGCCATAATTTGTTTGTTATATGCAAATTACTCAACAGCCTCAGTAGTATTGTTTTGATTAATGTCATTTTTTAACACTAGAATGGCAATATAAATTAAACCGAGTGGCGGAATAAATGCTAATAGCACGCCTATAAATGTAGCTATTTTAGGTGTGCTAGTTTTACGTTTAGCCAAATAATAACTAAGGACGCCGATAACGATCCCAGAGATAAATATTATCTCTCCTAATAGTGTTGCATTGATATTCATACGCGATTCTCCTTTTGCATATAACGAGCCTGTAGATTAACTCGTTTTTAAATTTGTTTTTATTGATAAACAAACCATAGCTGAGTTCCTATTTTGGTTCAATTGATTACTATATTTTTACGCAGAATATAGAAGTGTTTGATATTGTTTTAATTGGCGTTTTGGAAGGGATTACGGGTGTTTGAGTGGCTTTAATTTAGGTTAAAAGGGCTTCCCCTTTTTAATGTATCGTATTTTTCAGCTTTTCTATATTATGAACAAGGCAATACAATTGCCATTGCGCATTTACTTTCGCTTGACCCCGTAAGGTCAATTTATTCATGCCTTTGTTCACCGTAATATTCCGCTTTTTATTTAAAAGAAAGCCGGTTCAATACTGCCGAATCGTTTGCCATTCTTTAATAAACAGCTGTCGTCGTCCGATTGGGCTGTCTATTTTAACTTTCATCTTATCGACATAGCTCATCTTTTTGCGCGATTCATTATTTATAAACTGCACCTGCGCCCTGTTTTAATGGGCTTTTTTCGTAATAATTAGGATGGGTGTCATCCTAATTATTCAATTAGGATCTCAGTACAAATACTCTAATTACTAAAAAGTAAACCAAAATACTTCCATAAATATAATCAAATAAGTGACCTAATGATGGGTAGTTGAAGAACAAAATCCAAGAACTTGCGACCCCTAATCCCATTAACAAAAACCTCAGCACAGGAACAACATTCCTATCTTTTACTTTTTTCCTTATAACTGCCACAGTTAAAACTAAGTCAATAATAAAAATTAAAGGAACTAATGTAACTAACGGGTTCTCAGTTAGCATTCTGCATAACTCCATTTCCAATTACTATCGCGTCATTAGCAAATAGTGCACTTCCAGATACTGTTCGATAATTTCTCACATAATCTCCTCTAAAGTGGATACGATCCCGCCCTAAAGAATTAGTTAAATTTCTTGAATGATGAATGGTGTTTGTACCTGAAGCTCGTAGTCCAAATTGTCCTATTTTTCGCCCTAAAGCTGCCCAACCGGCACTAGCTATGTCAACACCAAAATATGCGTAATCACCATATTGTTCACCCAATGCATACCTCCACCCTTCTTGAGCATAATTACTTTCTGTTAAACCAACACCTTGAGCAGTATTAAAAAGGCCATGCGCTAAAATTAAAGCACCAGGTATAAAAGTTATTGGGTTACTCATCAAACTAGCACCTAACAATGCCTGCCCAGACCCCCCTATAGTTTGAAGCACATTCATACCATATTTTTGCACATAACCCAGAGCAGATCTCATCCCAGACATATGATTTTTAGCATTTGGTGGCGCAGGTAGTGTAGATATATTGGGAAATAGTCCTTTACTACTATTGTTTCCTGACGAAGGAGCTGTACTTCTATTATTTGTGATTGTACTGGGAGAACCAATATCGCTAATAGCACTTCCTATTTTACCTTGGCTCTTCTGAGTATTCTCATTACCATTTGACGTCATAGAACTTTTGGAAGAGTTAGCAATTGGTGCATTTGGATTATCACTATTGCCTTTTCTTCCAATATCACCACCTGCGGCATTAGGGCTAGAAGATGATTCCCCTTTATTTTTGCCTCTAGTAATTACAATCTCTAATGCCTTCGGCTCGCTTTGACAACCACCTGAATCTTCAGCGTTGCAGCTAGAATAACCTGTTGGATCTACCCCCGCCAATGGATTATTCATTATGTACGAATAAGGGTTAATACTCTGACTATTCGTTGGGCTTTGAATCAAAGGGTCAACACTCATAAACCGCCCAAGGTTATAATCGTACACCCGCCCGTTCATATGAATGAGCTCTACATTATCTAAATGTTCGTGGTCAGTAAAGCCTCTTCGTGTTTTGGCATCCGCCATATCACCGAGTTTTGAATCTCCAAATGCTTTCAACCCGCCACTGGCTAGCCGTGGTTTACCAAATGGGTCAATACAGTAAACTAGACATCCACTCTAATATAACAAACAAAACTGTGCCACTAAATTCGCCATTCAGATTCTGAATTAATCTTTTTTTGCTGAGTGACTTTTATTTTATCCATTAAATAAGTCATTAACCCTATTAAACCTAAATTACACGCATAGAAATGGCTGCATGATGCAGTTATGATTTATTACTGAATAGTTTAAGTTTTATGCCAGTAGCTTTTCGCAGTTACTGATATTCGCTCGCCGCTTTCGGTTTAAGTTTTCACAATAACCTTCTTGTGACGCTGGCCTGCCCACTGCGCCATGAAATACGCGCGTAAATTGGGTTGTAAGCTTTAACCAGTTTTCTGGAGATATATTCACCCTTTCTAGTAAAGGCAAGTGTGTAATCTCAATATACCCTCGCTTATCTTCTCGTATACAACGTCCTGTTAATTCAACAAGTTCAAGGTACGATTTAAGCTCGAACGGGAGTCCTTTTGGCATAATTTGACGTGGCATGCCTGCAAAGCGCAGTAGTTGTTTTGGTTGCTTGCCTTCTTTTGCATACGTTAAACGCTGTTTGATGCTGGTATGCTCTGACTCCTCTGGGGTGTTAGCCATTTTAGCTCTAATAGGGTTTAAATCTACATAGGCCATGCAGGCCGCAAGTGCTGCTTCATCTAATAATGCTTGAGACGTAAAGCGCCCCTCCCAAAAGCGGCCTGTGCAGTTATCTTCTTTATTTGCTCTGCGTGCAATGTCTTCATTTAATAGCCGCATAAACCAACTGATACTTGATAAGCGCTCTCGGTATTGTTTAACCGTTTGATTGAAAAAGATGAGTTCAACTTTACTTAGCTTTTCACCTTGTACATATTTTTGCGTTAGCAATGTGCCTTTACAGAGTTTATGCCAGCGAATAACAATCGCTTTATCACTAAGCCTATTTGCTTTAATATCATCAACATACAGTACTAAGTGAGTGTGGTTACTCATTACAGCGTAAGCACATACATCAATACAAAACACCCTGGCTAATTCAAGCAGCTTATCTTCAACCCACCCTCGTCGATGCTCGTAAGATTGACCAGTAAAACGGTCTTCCCCACATAAAAATGCACGTCGAACGCAACGCGAAATACAGTGGTAGTATTTTGTATCAACCAAACTTACTTGACGCTTTCTTGCGATAGCCATATGACACCCTGCTTGTTTTTTACACTAAATAAAGGCTAGCCTCTAAATTCGAAAAGTGCAAAATTTAGGTTGGGTGTCTTGTTAAAAATTTTGGCATTTAAGTGGATACGAATCCTATTTAGGTGCTGGAAAACACATACGCCCTACGATGAATCAACTTACTTAACTGCATTGAAAAGTAAGGGATCACCGCTGTTAAAATTTGCGGTGGAAAGTGAGCTTTAGCGCTTGCTGTCCACCTCAGGGCGTGTTGTTAGCTGCGCTTTTCGTCTAGTTTGGAAACTGCTTCTTTTAAATGAGCAATTTCAATATTTTTACCTTTATAAGAGCTTAAAGCTTTGTTGAAATATGCTTTTGCCTTAGATTGGCTACCTGTCTGTTCGTGTAACAAACCTATTCTTAAATAAGTAAATGACAAATTATTTGGCCCAAGTTTGGAGCTAGACCTATCTGACTCTAGGATTCTTGCTAGGGCTTGAAGTGCGTAAAGCCCACTTTCAGGTGAGCCTTTTAAGTATTGAGTGAGAGCTAATTCAATTTCTTTTTTAAGAAAATCAGAAGAGATTTCGTTAGCAAAAGAAACTGTTGAAACAAGAGAGCCTAATGTAAATAGACTTAATTTGATCATTTTATTCATTTTAATATCCTTATAGATTGAAATATGCCGCAATAAACTGTGCAGCTAACTTTTCAATAACGGGCGCAGGCACGTGGGGCATAATGGCGAAGCCGCCCCGCGTGTATGCGTCCCAGCGAAGGCAGTGAGTGAGTTTATTGAGTTGTTATATCGCTACTCACCAATATTTCTTCGTATCAATATAATGCTTCATGTTAGAAAAGATGTAAGCTAGAAGAAAAAATGCCGGCGTCACAATTACGTCGGGTTTTATGAACCAAGTTAATAGGCCCATGAGCACCGTTATAATTTCTAACATAATAATTTGCTTTCTTGCTTTTACTCCCCAAAACGAAAACCTGACCCATATTGGCTCTTTGTTCCATTCTTTAGATGTTTTGTCTATCACGATAATTTCCTCTTGAAGTTTAGAAATGTCAATTTCAAACACAGAGGCAAGGGCTTTAAGAGATTCTATGCTGGCCTTGTTTCCACTTTCTATTCGTTGGATAGTTCTAGTACTCAAGCCGCTTAACGTGGCAAGTTGTTCTTGTGACCAGTTTCGTTTTTCTCTAAGACGTTTGACTATCATTTGGGCTCCTTACCAATGTGAGAGGAAACTATCCATGTTTTAATCGATTGTCGGTTACGAAATTCACACGACAGTGGGGCGACAGACGATGTTTACAGCGATATAACGCCAGCTTAAGCGGACTAAAATAGTGGGTTAAAATGTGTAGCGAAGCGAAACCTAACCCACTGTTTTAGTTCCGTTTAAAGCTCTTGTTATGTGCTAATTCTTAGATGCTATTTCCTAGTGACACGCCTCGCCATATCTTATCTTTTAATTCAGGCCCAGATGGGCCAAGATTTGATATGTCATGAGCGATTTGAAATCGCTTTCCATTCGCAGAAATAACTTCAACACTCACAATTGTATATTTATTCAACTCACCATCATATTCTGGCGGTAAATCATAATTTACGTCATGCGATACCATAAAAGCCTTTATTTCGCCTGGTTTTATTACGAATGGATCAATGATATCTGAAGGAATAACTAGATAAGACGTATCGTGTTTCAAATGACCTAATGGCGACTGACCATTTAACAATTCAATATCTTTAACAAACAACTCTTGGTTGCCCGTATTGCTTAGAGTATAACTAAGTTGTCGCTTTGTTATTTTACCTAAGCAATCAAAAAGCCTGCTATTAAGACAAAGGATCGCTTTAGAGCTTTTACGAATGTGCGATAAATACAAAACTGTCGATGAAATAGTTAGTGCCAATATAGATATAGCAATTGTTATAATATCTTTCACTACTAAAGGGGCTACATGAGGTTCCATAGCTTAAATTAACTCCTAGTTGATAGCACATAACACCAAATTAAGCGGCATTGGCCGCTCTTGCTAATGTCCGCTTGAATTTTCTTGTTAGGTACACTTTTGTTAGTGGTAAACCCTACAACTTTCTTTATTGGAGCCTTCATCGTAATCCCAGCTAATAATGACATTTGTGTCAGGATTCACAATATAAAAAATTTTACATTTGCCAACCCATTCTTCACTTGGTGCAGTAGATAATACTTCACTATAAAACCAGTGCTGTAGAATTTGCCCTTCGTTGTTTTTGGATATGTGAGTAAAACCATCTCCTGATATTACATAGTCGGCTCTAATTAACTCACCAGCATCGCCAAATCGAGTTGGATCTAGAAAAGGAGCTTTACCACCAATTAGCTCATTTGTATACTCTTCCCAAGGCTTATTACCTGTAGTACAACCAGATATAACCAAAATAGTAAAAAGGACAATAAATCTCATTTGAACACCTGTGTATCTAACGAGCCTGTAGATTAACTCGTTTTTAAATTTGTTTTTATTGATAAACAAACCATAGCTGAGTTCCTATTTTGGT